>JAYULN010000423.1:0-1625 GCA_043763525.1 Hymenobacter sp. | reverse complement strand
CGCAAGGCTGCTACGGCGCGGCCGAGGCCGTGACGGTAACGGTGAAGAACCAGGGCACTGCGACGCTGAACTTCTCCGCAAATCCCGCCACCGTGACGGTGAACGTAACGGGAGCCGCTACGGCCACCCTCACGGGCAGCCTGACCAGCGGTACGCTGGCCCCCGGCACCACCCAAAGCGTGACCCTGGCCGCCGGCGGCCCTAACAGCAACGGCACGCTGGACATGACGGCGACGGGCACCTACACCTTCGCCATCGCGGCCACGGTGACGGGCGACCAGAACCTGGCCAACGACAACCTGACCCCCAGCCCGACCCGCACGGTGACGGCCCCAGTGGCGGGCACGCTCTCGCCCGCCAGCTCCACGCTCTGCAACAGCGGCACGGCCACGCTCACCCTGGCCGGCTCGGCCAATGGCAGCATCCAGTACCAGAGCAGCCCGGATAACGTGACCTTCACGGACATTGCCGGGGCCACCAGTGCCACCTACACCACGCCGGTGCTCACCAGCACCACCTACTACCGCGCCCAGGTGCGCTGCGGCACCAACGCGGCGACGAGCAACGTGGCCACCATCACGGTGAATACGCCGCTGATTACAACGACTAATTCGCCGCAGGCCGTTTGCTCCGGCAGCGCGGCCACGGTTACGGCCAACGGCAGCAGCGGCACCACGGTGCGCTTCTTCGCCGCCGCCACGGGCGGCACGGCCCTAGCCACCGGCACCATCGGCGCGGCCACAGCTAGCTACACCACCCCGGCCCTGACGGCTGCCGCCACCTACTACGCCGAAGCCTTTATTCCGAACGGGGGTACGAGCACGGCCACGGCGGGCCTGAGCAGCAGCTCGGCCGCCAACGGAACCTATCAGCAGGCTACCGTTGCCGATTATCCCCTGGGCTTTAAGGTGACGCAAGCTGGCACGCTGGCTTCGGTTGACGTGTACCCGTCGGCCGCTGGCACCCTGACCATTCGCCTGTACGCCACCGCGTCGCCCCAGCCGGCAGCAGCCGGTGCCCAGGTGGGGAGCGATAAAACCATCACGGTAACGGCCGCCCAGATAGGCACGAAAGTGACTGTGCTCCTCAATATTGCGCTGGCGGCGGGCGACTATAAGCTGACCAATACGGTGGGCGGCCTCGGGCGCTACAGCACCTATTCCGGAACTTACCCCCTCACCAGCGGCCCGCTATCGGTGCTAGGCTCTTACTTGTTTACTACCAGCACCACCTACTCAAGCGGAACCTACAACAGCTTCTTCAATGTGGCGTTTGACTACGCTTCAGATTGCGTCAGCAGCCGCACCCCCGTGCAGGTGAACGTGAACCCCCGGCCCACGGCCACCTTCAACGGCAGCAGCCCGGCTACGGTCTGCGCTGGCACGGGCACCACGCTCACGGGCACGCTCACCGGCACGGCCCCCTTCACGGGCCAGTACTCGGTGGATGGTGGCCCGGCGCAGGCGCTGAGCATCTCGGGCAGCACCTTCAGCATTGCCACCGGCACCCTGATGGCCAGCACCACTTACGCCATCACGGCCCTGAGTGATGCCAGCTGCACGGCCACCAGCTTCCCGGCGGCCTTCACCGTGAACCCCACGACGACGACGACCTACACCGGCGCG
>JAYULN010000422.1:0-1628 GCA_043763525.1 Hymenobacter sp. | reverse complement strand
GCCCGAAACCCGCGCCGGGGCCGCCCCGCTGGTGCTGGCCCTGCCCCGGCCCGATGGTACCAGTGCCCGCTTCGCCCTGCGCGAAGCCCCCGTGATGGAAGCCCCGCTGGCCGCCCGCTTCCCCCAAATCAAAACCTACGCCGGCGTGGGCCTGGATGATGCCTCGGCCACCGTGCGCCTGGACCTGAGCCCACGGGGTTTTCACGCCCAGGTGCTGACCAGCGGCGGGCCGGGCTTCCTGATTGACCCGGTGAGTCCGACCGACACCCGGCACTACCTGGGGTATTACCAGCAAGATGTGCGCCCGGCGGCGGGCAAAGCCTCGGGCTGTGGCTTCGTGGCCACGCCGGCCGAGGAGCGGGCCAGCGCGACGCGGGTGGCGGCCTGGCGCGGGGCCGGCGGACAGGGCCGGGCCGCCTCGACCGGGGCGCAGCTGCGCACCTTCCGCCTGGCCCTGGCCTGCACCCCGGAGTACGCCCTGAGCCGGGGCAACACCACGGCCAGCGTGCTGGCGGCCGAAGTGACCACCCTCAACCAAGTGGTGGGCATACTGGAGCGGGAGCTGACGGTGCGCCTGGTGCTGGTGGCCAACAACGACCAGCTCACCTTCCTCAGTGGCACGGGTCCGCAACCCTCGCCGAGCCTGACCAACAGCAACAAATACGCGTTGCTGGGTGAAAACCAGCTGAACGTGGACCGCGTCATCGGCGATGCCAACTACGACCTCGGGCACATCCTCTTCGGCGGCGGCGGCGGGGTGGCGGCCGGGGGGGACATACTGTGCGTCGGCGGCAGAAAGGCCCAGGGCGTCTCGGGGGATAATGTCGGGGTCATTGCCCACGAAATGGGCCATCAGCTGGGGGCCCTCCACACGTTCAACACCGACAATAGCAACCGCACCGGCAGCGAGGCCTGGGAGCCGGGTTCGGGCATCACCATTATGTCGTACGCCGGGCTTTTCGGCCCCAGCGACGACGTGCAGTACTACCGGGAAAACGTGTACCACACCGGCAGCTACGAGCAGATACAGGCCACGATAAGCGCCCGGAACTGTGGCACGAGCACGGCCACGGGCAACGCGGCCCCGGTGGTGACGGCCCCGGCCAGCGGCAAAACCCTGCCCTTCGGCACCCCTTTCCAACTGACGGCCGCGGCCACCGATGCCGACAACGACCCGCTGACTTATTCCTGGGAAGAGCTCGACCTGGGCCCCGCCGGCAACCTGACCATGCCCCAGGTAACGGGCGAAACCCCGCCGCTGTTCCGCACTTGGCTGCCGGCCCCCACCCCGACCCGCTATTTCCCCCGGCTGAACGAGCTGGTGAGCAATGCCGTGGCCCCGGGCGAACGGCTGCCCACCGTGGCCCGGACTCTCAGCTTCCGCTGCACCGCCCGCGACCTGCACAGCGGGCTGCTTGGCTTAGTCGGGGGCGTGGGCCAGAGCGCGCTGGTGAACCTGAGCGTGAGCACGGCGGCCGGCCCCTTCCTCGTGACGGCCCCCAACGCGGCCGGCACCAGCTGGGCGGGCGGCACCACCCAAACCGTGACCTGGGCCGTGGCCAACACCACCGCCGCCCCGGTGAGCTGCGCCCTGGTGAACCTGCGCCTGAGCCTGGACGGCGGCCTGA
>JAYULN010000421.1:0-4091 GCA_043763525.1 Hymenobacter sp. | reverse complement strand
TCGTCTGGAAACTCTAATTCAAGTGCAACTCTCATGCTACTAAGTTACGCAGAAGCTCCTGTTTCTGTTAGCGGCGCAGGCGGCGGGCGGGGTGGCGGGGGCTACCGTGGGGAAGAAGCTGTGGTATCGTGCCAGCGGCGGGGGCAGCGGGCGGGGGGGCGGCGTTTTCACTGGTGCAACTTAATCTTACAGAAAGCTGTAAGTTTGCATTGAATCTGAACGGGTGCTGGTCGCCCTAGTAGGATTCACTCGGGGCCGCCGAAAGGTGGCCCCTTCTCATTTCGCAGCCTCTTGGTAAATTCATTATGGGTCAATATACCGATGCAGTAGAAGACAACATTCTTGACCTCACTACTAAGCAGGAAATCAATGAAGCTGAAGCGGCAGGCGTGGTCAGAGCAGAAACATGGCTTACTGAACTTGATTACCCACTTGACTTTACTACATCGTTCGTACTGGAGGCTCATCGAACAGCCTTTGCGCATCTTTACGAATGGGCTGGCCACTGGCGCACATCTACCCCCAATGTAGGTTCCTTCTTGCCCCCTCCTCCTACCAAGATTCCACACTTGATGTACGAGTTCGAGGATGATTTACGCTTTCGCATTTCTCAAATCCAAGATAATAATCCCGATGCTGTAGCAGACTTGCTTGCTTTTGCCCACCATCGGCTAGTTTTTATTCATCCGTTTACTAACGGAAATGGCCGGACATCTCGATTGTTGACCAACGCATTAGCCTACAGCCATGGATATCAAGAGGTGATTCTTTACCAAAGAGAAACTGGGGATAGCAGAAAAAAATATCTCCAAGCCATTCAGCTTGGAGATAACTACGATTTAAGAGAGCTGAAGCAACTTATCTTAGAACAATTGACCCCACTCGCTCTGTCCTGACACTAGAACTACGACGTTGTTGGTCGTACAATTCTCCAAGCCGTTCATGAGAAACAGTTTGATTTTCAAGCGCCATTGATGCATAAACAGAACGAACCACGCCTTCTTTCAGCGCAGCAGGGTCGCGGAATTTGCTATAACGTTCGTAAAGCTTCATGGGTATAAGGGCTTAGAATTGACTATTTGACGCTTTTGATGAGTAGGAGAAACCATACTCTTCAGTTGTAAGCAGAAACGAAGATACATCGACTCAGGTTCACAACTACCATTTTGTAGCTCCTGTATTGACGGATGTACCTTCATACTTGACTATACGTTTCTATAGGAGCAATCGGTGTGCTACTAAGAAGCTTCCGTTTCCTTAGCGGCGGGGGCAACGGGCGGGGAAGGTGGTTGGGGCTGCCCCGTGGGGCAGAAGCTGTCGTATCGTTCCAGCGGCGGGGACAGCGGGCGGGGACTATTTATCGCCATAGTGTTCGCCGCATTGGGCGATGCGCAGGTTGTCGCCTTCGGCTTTGTAAATCAACCGGTGCTCCTGCGTGATGCGACGCGACCAATAACCTTTGTAGGCGTTACCTTTCAAGGGCTCCGGCTTGCCCGTACCAGCGAAAGGGGTGCGGGCGCACTCGCGCAGCAGCGTGTTGATTTTAGCCAGAACCTTGGAGTCGGTGCGCTGCCAATAGAGGTATTGCTCCCACGCTTCGGGTGCCCAACAGAGCGTCCTATTCATTATCAATCAGGTCGTGTACTTCGCCCTGACCATTTTCGAGCCGTTCGATGGCCGCCAGCACGCGGGCACGATTAGCGGGGTTGCTTTCCAGGTGTTGCGTGGCATCCATTGTTTTAGAGCGTACGGGCCGGGCTTTCATGTAGGGCAAACTATGCAGCAACTCCATCACAAAGGCAGCTTTTTCGTCAGGGAATTCGAGGGCGACTTTCATACTATCCAAAACTACGAAGAATCAGCTTAGTTCCTCACGCCAGCTTGCCGCCACCCTAGAAGCGCCTGTTTCTTCAGCGGCGGGCGCAGCGGGCGGGGGCGGCGGGTGCTTGGAAGTGGTGGGTTCGCTCAAGCGGCAGTTGGGGATTATGGATTGTCAATCCAGTTTTCCTGCACCAGGCCCGATATATCAGCGAAGTGCCTGGCATTGCGGGTAACCAGTGTGAGGCCGTGGCGGAGAGCCGTGCAGCCTATCATCAGGTCAAAGTCATCGACGGGACGGCCAGCGCGGCGCAGGCGGGTTTTCTCGGCGGCGTAGTGCTCGAAGCAGTCCGCAATGGGCAGGATGTGCCCTTCAAACGCAATACGAAGGTCATTTAGCGCCTGTCGGTTGGCGGCTTGTTTGGTTGAAGCGCTGTTAGCGACACCGTACAGCATTTCGGCGATTGTCAGCTCGCTGATAAAGCAGTTGTCGAAACCGATACTATCCAGCTTTTCGACAATGCCGTATTCATTTTTAGTGAAATGAATGCAGATATTGGTATCCAGCAGGCAGAAACTCATAGCACGACGTCGCGGTCGCGGAAGTGCCGCGATTCCATCAGCATTTTATTGATTTCATCCCCGCTTTCGTCGGACTGCCAGGAACCCGCCAGCGCTAAAAAGCGCCGCCGGCGCTCTTCTTCCGAAATAGCGGTAGCCGAAGCCGTAGTGGTAGCTTTCACGCCCAACCGTTGCGCCAGACTCAGCAGCAAGTGCAGGTCGGAGTCGTTAGTTGTCTCTAAGACAAGGGTGGTTGTCATAATGGGCAGATGATAAATGACGCAGTGAAACAATGCTGTTTCTAAAGCTAAAGTTACGCAGAAGCGCCTGTTTCTTTCAGCGGCGGGCGCAGCGGGCGGGGGGATGGATGCTACTTTGAAGCGGTGGTTTCGTTCAAACGGGACGCGCCGGGCGTGGGGCGGCAGGTGGGGCGGGGCTGGGGGCGGCTATCTAGCACCGGCCGATGAATCAGTGTTTTGGTATTCGGTAATCCAATCCGCCAAAACAAGACCCGATATATCGGCGAAATGCCGCGTATTGCGCGTTACCAGCGTTAATCCATATGCCAGCGCCGTACTACCGATGAGCATATCGAACTCGCCTTACAACCGGCCGATACGTTTCAGTTGCGCTTTTTGCGCTGCGTAGGTTTCTAAAACATCTGACAACGCCAGCCGGCGCGGCTTGGAGAACAGACGCAGGAATTGGTCCAGCTTCTGCCGATTACTGACCTGCCGGTCAGGAGCACTACTGGCGATGCCGTAGAGCAATTCGGCAACGGTCAATTCGCTGATGAAGCAGTTGCGCAGGCCTACCTGTTCCACCTTGTTAGCCAAGTCGAAGTCGCCCTTCATCAAGTGGATGCAGATGTTGGTATCGAGTAGGTAGCGGCTCATAAGTCCACCTCACGCGGCTGGTCCTGGCGGTCTGCATAAATACGGCGCACCATTTCCTCCCCGCTCTCCTCCGATTTCCACGAGCCAAATAGCTCGTGCAGCAAACGATTTTGCTCCGCCTCCGACAGGTCTTCGCTGCCTCCCATTTCCGGCAGTGCTACTTCGCCTGGCAGGCGCTGCTTTCCCTGGAACTTGGCGACTAATCCTTGGGGAATACTTTGCAGCCAATGAAGAGCTGCTGCGGCTTGCTCGTCAGGAACCTCTAATTCAAGTGCGAATTTCATGTGCCTAAGTTACGCAGAAGCTGCTGTTTCTCTCAGCGGCGGGGGCAGCGGGCGGGGGGCTACTTGGAAGCGGTGGGTTCGTTCGAGCGGCACCCGCCGGGCGCGGGACGGCGGCGGGCGGGGCTGGGGGCAGCAGGCGGGGTGGGCGGCTTACGTGGTAGGCTCGCCAGCAGTATCCCAATCTACCAAGCCAATTCCTGGCATATCGGCGAAATGCCGGGTGTTGTGCGTAACTAGTGTAAGGTTATGGAAGATGGCCGTGCTGCCAATCAGCAAATCGAAGCTGTCCACCACGCGGCCGAGGCGGCGCAATTGGGTCTTGATTTCCGCGAAGGTTTGCAGGGCTGGCCCAATTGATAAGACTTGTTCAGCAAAGCTTTTACGGAGTGCGGCAACGTCCAGTCGCTGCTTGGCCTGCCAGGCAGGAGCACTATTTGCGACCCCAAACAGCAATTCGGCAATGGTGATTTCAGACAGAAAGCAATTCGCCAATCCAACAGATTGGATTCGTTCTCGAATACCAAACTCGCCT
>JAYULN010000420.1:0-1630 GCA_043763525.1 Hymenobacter sp. | reverse complement strand
TTGGCTCGCGCGTGCAGGTGCGCCCCACGCCCAAGGGCAACGGCGAAATCAAAATCGCCTTCGACTCGGTGGAGGACATGCAGCGCATTCTGCACATTTTGCAGCCCTCATAGGCCCTTTTCGGGAAAAGCAGCATTGGGCTGAATCCAGTCGCTGCATCGCTACCGCTTCGGCTCGCGGCCGTAATTAACGGGGCTGAGCGTGGCCCTGGCTACGCTCAGCCCGATGTTTTGTTTGAATGCCCCGCTGGCCCGGACGCTAAAGCCCGGACGTTTTTCGTTAGCCGGTTTGCTATGAAAAAATCGTATCACTACCTCGCCGCGTTGCTGATTTTTGTGGGTGGGCTGCTGGCCGGCCCCAGCGGCCGGGCGCAGGTTTTTGCGCCAAACCCGCCGGCCGTGGCCCTCCCCGACACGACCGAAACCCGCGAGGTAGTGGTGTCGCCCCAAGCCCGGAAAAATAAGGCGGCCGCCGATTCGGCCAAGCGCACCGCCCGCATGTTTCGAGCCTTCGGGTTTGAGGGTATTCGCCTCACGCGGCCGGGCAAGGCGGCCTTACTGGCGGCCATTTTGCCCGGCGCGGGCCAGATTTACAACCATCGCTGGTGGAAATTACCGCTGGTGTACGGGGCGTTGGGCGGCACCATCTACGGCGAAATTTTCTACCAAAGCCGCTTCCGGCAATATGCGGATGCCAGCAACCTGCTGAAGCTCGAAGCCAACAAGCCCGACGGCCTCCGCCCGCAGGATAAAAAACTTCCCCTACCCGTCCGGCAGGAGCGTAGTATTGCAGCCATCGACAACGGGGTGGTGTTTTACCGGGGCTACCGCGACATTTTCTACCTCTACATCGGCCTGGCCTACAGCCTGCAAATCGTGGATGCGCTGGTCGATGCTCACCTCAAAGATTTCGACGTGAGCGACGACCTGACCTTGCACTGGGAGCCCACCTTACTGGCCGTGCCCGGCCAGGCGCTGGTCCTGCCCACCGCGCCGGGCGTGATGTTCGCGCTGCGGATGAAATAACCTCAGCTTTAGCTGATAGTCATTAGATAATGGCTGCACTTTCGACTAAATTCTTCCGACGCCATCGGCCATCCGCTGATAGCCAACCACTTCAACATGAAAATTCTACTCATCGGCTACGGCAAAATGGGTCAGACCATTGCCGCCCTGGCCGCCCAGCGCGGGCATGAGATTGCCGGCATTGTGGATTTGCACGCCACTCAGGACAATATCAGCGACTTCACCCCAGCCACGGTCGACGTGGCCATCGAATTCACGCACCCCGACTCGGCCCTGAATAACATTTCGGCCTGCCTGCGCCAGGGCTTGCCGGTGGTCTGCGGCTCGACGGGCTGGCTGCATCATTTCGACCAGGCCAAGGCCCTGACCCAGGAGGTGGGCGGCAGCCTGTTCTACGCCTCCAACTACAGCGTGGGCGTGAACCTGTTTTTCCACTTCAATGAGTACATGGCGGCCAAAATGCACCAGTTTGGCGGCTACGACGTGGCCGTGCGCGAAATTCACCACACCCAGAAAATCGACCAGCCCAGCGGCACGGCCCTCACCACGGCGGAGGCCATTATCCGGCACTTTCCCAGTAAAACCAGCTGGCGCAATGCTCCCGC
>JAYULN010000419.1:0-4095 GCA_043763525.1 Hymenobacter sp. | reverse complement strand
TGCCGCCTTCTTCCTCGTTGAGCAGGCGGCAGAGTTGGCTTTTGATGAAAAAGCCGGTGTCCATCACCTCCGGAATGTGGGTGGAGCGCATGTAGTCCAGCCATTGGTCGGCCACGGTGGGCTCGATGCTGGTCGTGACGTTGTAGAGAATCATGGGGCAATGAGTGAATGAGTGGATGAGCGAATGAGTGAATCAGCCGAATTAACAAGAGGTAAAAAGTATTCGCCCACTCACTCATTTGCTCATTCACTCATTGAAATCAGACGCGCATGGTGTCGAACTGAAAGTCGGTAATACGGGCCTGAATGGCTTTGGGTGGGAGCTTTTCGAGGGCGGCGGCTTGGGCCAGGGCGGGCAGCTCGGCATCGCCGGCCAGGCGCAGGCTCAGAATCTGGCCGAGGGAGAGCTGTTTTTCGAGCGGGGCGAAGCGCTGGCCGCTCACCTCGAAGTAGCGCTGGCGCACTTCGAGGCGGCAAATGCGGTCCTGCAATTGCAGGGCGTAGTGCTGGCGCAGCATCAGCAGCACGCCCAGGCCGATGACGGCCAGCGCCGCCACCGAGAACCAGAGCCGGGCAATCTGGTCGTCATCGCCGGCCACTTTGGTGTAGCGCAGAATGGCGTAACCAGCCATGAGCAGGGCCAGCGGCAACAGCACGAAATGGTGCCAGGGGTAATATTGAGCGGTGTTTTTAGTAGGTGTTGCCATGCAAAGAGGGAAAATTAGCGCAGGAAAAGTGAGGAAGCGGCCCGAAGGTGAACAATAAAAAACTCCGGCCGGAGCCGGAGTTTTTATAACGGCTGTTACGCGGTAGGTTGTAGCGCGAACGGTGCAGTTCGCGTCCCCGCGCCAGTAAAGCCGCCCGAACGGCACGGGGACGCGAACGACAAAGTTCGCGCTACGCCCCCAGCGGCGCTTAAACCAAGGCCCGGCGTAACAGCAGGTTATAAGACGGAAAACGAGGCCCGTTACTTCATTTCCTTGGCGCGTTTCTTTTCGGCTTTGGCCTGGTCGCGGGCCATTTTTTCCTGCTTTTTGGCTGCTTTGGCGGCGTTGCGCTGCTGCTTGAGCTGTTCCTTTTGATTTTTTTCCTGGTTGCGCTGCTCTTTGAGCTGTTTTTTCAGGTCGGTTTGCTGACTGGCGTTCTGCTGGAGCTGGGTTTTGCTGTCGCGTACGGCCTGGTCGCTGGAGTTGGTCTGCTGCTTCTGGGCCTCGTAGGTGGCCTTGGCCGCATCGGCCCGCTGCTGCTGCTGCTCGGGGGTGAGTTGGGTTGCCGTAGCCGGGTCGGTGGTAGCAGGCACGGGCGTGGTTTGGGCCGATGCATTGGTGCCGATAAACAGGGCGGCCAGCACAGCGGTGCCAAATAATAGCTTTTTCATAGTCGGGGGGTGAAAACCAATTTGGATGGATTTCTCCCTCAAACGTATGCTGGGGGCAGAAGTTGGCGGGCGAGCCCGCCCGTTGGCTTATTCTTCCACGTAGTCCAGGTCTTTGCCGTAGCTCTCGGGCAGCGTGCTCACCGCCCAAAAGGCCATTAGCAAACTCGCGCCGCCCAGCACCGCCGCGCCCGGCACGAAGCCTAAATGCCCGCTCAGGTACTTGAAAGCCGGCACCAGCCCCACCACCGCGCCCCGCGCGAAGTTGGGCGCGGTGGTGGCCACCGTGGCCCGCAGGTTGGTGCCAAACTGCTCGGCCGCCACCGTTACAAACAGCGCCCAGAAGCCCACCGATACGCCCAGCACGAAGCACACGCCATAAAAAACCGTGGGCGTAGCGCCCTTAATTCCAAATAGATACACGCCCACCAGCAGCGCGCAGAAGGCCAGAAACACTCGCAGCGCCTTGTTGCGCGAGTGCCACAGCTGGCTGAGCGCCCCGCTCATAAAATCGCCAAATACCAGCCCGAAGTAGCACCAGAACACCGCCAGCCCCGCCGTGACCTCGCCCGTGAGGCCCAGCGCCCGCCCAAACTCGGGGGCCAGCGTCACCAGAATGCCCACCACAAACCACAGCGGCACCCCAATCAGCAGCACGCGCAGGTACTTGCCCAGCCGCACCGGATTGGTGAACAGGCTGAGGAAATTGCCGCGCGATACCCCGGCCTGGGCCTGCACCTGCCGAAACATGCCCGACTCGAACACGCTCACCCGGAGCAGCAGCAGCGCCAGGCCCAGCCCGCCGCCCACGAAATAGGCGTTGCGCCAGCCGTGTTGCCCCACCCAGTAGGCCAGCATGGCCCCGCTCACGCCCACGGTGGCCACCACCATGGTGCCGTAGCCGCGCTTTTCTTTGGGCAGGCTCTCGCTCACGAGGGTGATGCCCGCCCCCAGCTCGCCGGCCAGCCCGATGCCCGCGATGAGCCGCAGCCAGGCGTATTGGTCGATGGTTTGCACGAAGCCGTTGGCGATGTTGGCCAGCGAATACAGCACAATCGACCCGAATAGCACCGATAGCCGCCCGCGCTTATCGCCCAAAATGCCCCACAGGATGCCGCCGAGCAGCATCCCGCCCATCTGCATGTTTATCAGGAACAGGCCCTTGTCGGTCAGTTCCTGGGCCGCCGTAATGCCCAGGTCGTTCAGGCTTTTCACCCGCACGATGCTGAACAAAATCAGGTCGTAGATATCAACGAAATAACCCAGCGCCGCCACGATGACGGCGGCGGTGAGCACGGTGGTTTTGGCAGGTGGAGGGGCTTGCATGGCCGAAATGTAGCGCGGACTTTTAGTCCGCGAAGCCAAACTGCCACATTGCCGGACCAGTCGCGGACTAAAAGGCTGAGCTACCGTGGGCTGCTTCGCAGTGGCTGTGGCAGCCGCCGGGCAGCGGGCCGTCCTCCACCTGCACGGTGCAGTGGTGGATGTGGAATTCCGTTTCCAGGCCTTTGGTGAGGGCGGCCAGCCAGGCGGCATCGGCCCCGCCGGGGCGCACGAGGTGGGCCATGAGGGCGGCATCGTGGCCGGCGCTGCTCAGGCTCCAGATGTGCAGGTCGTGAACGGATTCTACCTCGGGCTGGCGTAGCAGGTAGTGTCGCACGGCTTCGGGGTCGATGCCCTCGGGCACGGCTTGCAGGCCCAGACGCAGGCTGTCGCGCAGCAGCCCCCACGAGCTATAGGCGATGACGGCCAGGATGATAAAGCCGATAATAGGGTCGAGCCACTGCCAGCCAGTGAGCAGCACCAGCCCGCCGCCGGCCACCACGCCCACGCTCACCAGTGCATCGGTGAGCATGTGCAGGTAGGCCCCGCGCATGTTCACGTCGCCCTTTTGCCCTCGGCGGAAGAGCAGGGCCGTGGTGCCGTTCACCACGATGCCCAGGCCGGCCAGCAGCATCACCAGCTTGCCGTTCACGGGGGCGGGGTGGCGCAGGTGGTCAATGGTTTCCCAGAGAATGAAGCCCAGCGCGGCGTACAGCAAGGCCGTGTTCAGCAAAGCGGCCTGAATGGTGGCCCCCCGGTAGCCGAACGTGTAGCGCCGGGTGGCCGGGCGGCCCGCCAGCCAGGCCGCGCCCCAGGCCAGGGCCAGGCTCAGCACGTCGCTCAGGTTGTGGCCGGCATCGGAGAGCAGGGCGCTGGAATTGGCCCAGAAGCCGCCCACGGTTTCGGCCACCACAAAGGCCAGGTTGAGGGCAATGCCAATGGCAAAAGCGGCGCTGAAGCCGCCGCCGGGCGGCGGGGCGGCGTGAACGTGGCCGGCGTGGGAATGGTCGTGGGGCATAAAACAAAAGGCAAAGCTGGAACCTGAACGCAAGTTGGCCCCGAAGGGGTGCATTCAGGCTCCAGCTTTGGCCTTGGAGGGAGGACGGTTACTTGAAACTCAGCGGCACCACCAGCCGCAGGCTCACGTTGCGGCCCTGGTTGAACACCCCGCGCCGGCCGTTGGCAGCGTTGAAATCGGCGTACTTCAGGCGGCTGAGGTGGCTCTGGTAGCCCACGTCGAACAGGTTGTTGGCGGTGAGGAACACCGAAAACAGGGTGCGGCCCTGGGCGTTGGCCACGTCGGTGCCCAGGCCGGCATTGATGAGCGTGTAGCCGGGCGTGGCCGTCTCCGTGTCGAAGGCCGAGAAGTAGCGGTTCTGGGCAAACGTGTGCTCCAG
>JAYULN010000418.1:0-1634 GCA_043763525.1 Hymenobacter sp. | reverse complement strand
TGGGTTGTGGGGGCGGTAACAAAGCGCGGGCCTACGCTATAGTACGTATTGCCCACGGCATCGATGCCGTTGCGGAAGAAGCTGCCGGTGGCATTGTTGTTGGGCGTGATGGCCGTCCAGGTGGAACCGCCGTCGGAGGTACGGGCCACGTTGATTGCCGTAACAGCTCCGCTGGCAATGGTCAAGCCGTAAGCAATGCCATCGAGGTTGTTGCTTTTGAACGCCAGCTGCGAAACGGCACCCACAATGTTCGGAATCAGGGTGGAAGCCGTCCACGTCAGGCCAAAGTCGGTCGTCTTTAGTACCCGAACCCGCGCTGCGCCATTTCCGGAAGCCAGACCAGTCCACATCGTGCCCGGAGTCGAGTTGGAGGCGAAGAAAGCCCCGGCGTTGCCGTACTCGTCGGCGTTCAGCACCGGCGGCACCCCGGTGGTAAGGCGCGTCCAGCTTTTGCCGCCGTTGGTCGTGCGCAACATTTCAAAGCTGCCGTTCGTGGGGTCGCCCAGGGCCACCCCGGTAGTGGCGTTGAACATGTGGACCCAGTTGCAGAAACCGTTGGCAAATTGAGCGGCCGTGGTCCGCTTGGTCCACGTCTGGCCGCGGTTACCAGTCCGCATAATTTCGCCGCCGTAGGTGGCTGGCCCAACGAAGGTGCTGCCCTTGTAAGAGCAGGCCACGGCCGCAGTATCCGAAATACCGGAGATATTGCCCACGGTAGCGGTGTTTTGCACCGTTACCGAGCCAAAGTCAAACTGGTTGCCCGCCGCGTTATTGGTGGCCATAAACGTGCCGGGGATGGATGCCGGCGCTCCAGTAGCCACCTTCTCGGAGGTAACTGCCCAGGCCACGGTAGACGAGAGCGTATGGATGTCGTTGACGTTGTAGCTACCGATAACATTCGTGCCAACGGTGTTGACTATCGCCCAGGGGGCTTGGGCATGTACACTGCCTGCAAACCCGAGCAAGCCCAAAAAGAGTAAAGAATTTTTCATGATGGCCAAAATGTTGATATTGAGTAGGGTTGAAAGAAAAAGGGTGAGAAAAAGAAGGGGACGAAAGAACAAGTCAATCGGCAAAAAAGCCTATCAACAAAAGGCAGACAATAGCCCCTACGAGGCGAAGATAAGTATTTCTACCAATTTTTCGCCCATTCCCACTCGCTAATACCCTCGGGGTTGAGGCAACTGCAACGTGCCGGTTCAGCATATTACCGGGTAACAGTTGGCCCCGTAGCACTTGTAATTGGCGGGCGGATGTGCCAACTGGCCGGAAATAAAAAAGTCCCTTCCCGGACGGGGAAGGGACTTGAATAATGGCCCCGTTTGGATTCGAACCAAAGACCGACTACTTAGAAGGTAGTTGCTCTATCCAGCTGAGCTACGGGGTCGAAACGGGGCAAACAAATGTCGGGGTGGCAGGATTCGAACCTACGACCTCCTGGTCCCAAACCAGGCGCGATACCGGGCTACGCTACACCCCGAAAGAAATAATGTTGAGTTTTGAAGTCCTCCTACTGAGTGGAGCCCCAATGGGAAGCTTTCGCAACCCAACATTATAGTGGAGAGGGGGGGATTCGAACCCCCGGTAACCTTTAGAGCTACGGCAGTTTAGCAAACTACTGGTTTCAGCCACTC
>JAYULN010000417.1:0-22150 GCA_043763525.1 Hymenobacter sp. | reverse complement strand
AGCTGGGCGGCGGCGCGGTTGTTCCAGGCGTAAGCGTAGTTCGGGTCAAGCTTCAGGGCCTGGCCAAAATCGGCGATGGCCCCGGCGTAATCCTTGTTCTCGAAGCGGGCGCTGCCCCGGTTGTTGTAGGCCAGGGCGTTGTCGGTTTTGCGGGCCAGGTAGGTGTCGTAGTCCTTCAGGGCCTGGGGCAGCTGGCCGGTGCGGCGCTCGGCGGTAGCCCGGTTCAGCAGGGCCGACAGCAGCTCGGGTTGCAGGGCCAGGGCCTGGGTGTAGTCCTGGGCGGCGGCGGTGTAGTTATTGAGTTTCTGCTGGACGCTGGCGCGGTCGTGGTAGGCGTAGGCCATTTTGGGGTCGGCCTTGATAGCGCCGTCGAAATCGTCGCGGGCGGCCGGGTAGTCGCCTTTCTCGAAGCGCAGCACGCCCCGGTTGTACCAGGCGGGGGCGTAGTCGGGCTTGGCCTTCAGGGCTTCGGAATAGCCCTGGTCGGCCTCGGCGAGGTGGTTTTGGGCTTCGTGGGCGCGGGCCCGGCCAAAGTACCCGGCGTAGCTGCCGGGCTCCAGCTTCAGGGCCTGGTCGTAGTCGGCGAGGGCGGCGGGGTAGTCTTTCAGCTCGTAGCGGGTGGCGGCGCGGTTGGTGTAGGCGGCCGCAAAATCGGGCTTGGCCATAATGGCCTGGTCGAAGCTGCGCAGGGCCGCCGGGTAGCTCTGGGCGTTGAAACTGGCCAGGCCGCTGTTGTAGGCTTTCTCGGCCAGCTGCGGGCCCGGCAGGGTGCTGGCCCGCACCGTATCGACCTGGGCCCGGGCGGCAAACGATGCGCTTAGCAACACGAACAAAAACAGAGTTTTTTGTATCATAACCAGAAGAAAAGTCGATAACAGCGTGTTGATAGCGAAGATATTGGATTTTTTTATTTATCCAGGACGGCAGCGAAAATATCTTTGACCATTGCTTAGAGGGGCGGTCAGGGTTTAAAGCGGCCACCCGCCAGGCAGCACAACCAACCGAACGGGCAGGGTCCGATTCTTATGCACCATTTACCCAAGTTAAGGAATCAGCCCCACGGCCAAACCCTGTTTTCTGGGGAAATAGGTCGTTTTGAAAACCATTTATTTATTATGTTAAAAATAACAGCGAAGTAGCCCTGCGCCGCTCACTAAACTTCAGTCTCTCCCGAATTCGGTAAATGTAGGGAGCCCGCCCGGCTAAAAGCAACGGCGCACACTCCTTCGTGCCAGAGCCAGGCTACAAACCCGCGAGTTGGCCCAATGCCCGGCTACTGCCGAAATTGCAGCTTCCCCGTGCCAACCGCCCCACCACCCTGTTTAAAAGCGGTACTCCGTCTGCCAGCTCGTGCAGCTTCTCATTTTTAGCCTCTGCCCCCAATGACCCCGTCTGACTTAACCCTTTCCGCCGCCGAAAATAACCGTTACAGCCGGCACCTGCTGCTGCCCGAAATTGGCCCGGCCGGCCAGCAGCGGCTGAAAGCGGCCCGCGTGCTGGTGGTGGGCTGCGGCGGGCTGGGCTGCCCCGTGCTGCAATACCTGGCCGCCGCCGGCGTGGGCACGCTGGGCCTGCTCGATTTCGATGCCGTGGACGACTCCAACCTCCAGCGCCAGGTGCTGTACGCCACCGCCGACGTGGGCCGGCCCAAAGCCGTGGTAGCCACCGAAAAGCTGCGGGCCCAAAACCCCTTCATCAGCCTGCAAACGCACCAGGTGCTGCTTTCGGCCGCCAACGCGCTGGCGCTGTTTGCTGGCTACGACCTGGTGGTGGACTGCTCCGATAATTTCGCCACCCGCTACCTCGTCAGCGATGCGTGCGTGGTGCTGGGCAAGCCGCTGGTGTTCGGGGCCATCTTCAAGTTTGAGGGGCAGGTGGCCGTGTTCAATTACCAAAACGGCCCCACCTACCGCTGCCTGCACCCCGTGCCGCCCGCCCCCGGCGACGCGCCGAACTGCGCCGAAATTGGTGTGCTGGGTGTGCTGCCGGGCCTTATCGGCACCATGCAGGCCACCGAAGCCCTGAAAATTATTCTGGAAATAGGGGAGGTGCTCAGCGGTCGCCTGCTGCTGGTCGATGCCCTGAGCATGCGCTTCCAAGCCATCCGCTTCCGGGCCGTGGCGGCCAACCAGCAGCGCACGGAGCTGGCCGCCGACTACGCGGCTTTTTGCGGCGAAGCACCACTGGAAACTGCCCCCGTCCGTGCCCCCGAAATTTCGGCCGACGAGCTGAAAGCCTGGCTGCAAAGCGGCCGGCCCATGCAGCTGCTCGACGTGCGCGAGCCCCACGAGCACGCCCGCCGCAGCATTGGCGGGCAGCTGCTGCCGCTGGGCCAGCTGGTGGCCCGCCTGGCAGAGCTGCAACCCGGCCGGCCCGTAGTGGTGCATTGCGCCAGCGGCGTGCGCAGCCAGCAGGCGGCCCGGCTGTTGCTGGCCCACGGCTTTGCCGAAGTGTATTCGCTCCGCAATGGGCTGGCAGATTATTAGCGGGATAAACAGACGCCAATTGTTTATCCAGCGAGTATTAACCTGCCAGTACGCCCAACTTGCTGCTGCCCACCGCTCCAGCTTAGGTACTTAGCAGTCATGAATTCTACTGTTTTGCGTTTTTATGATTAATTTTTGTAATACTTTCATATAGTAACACGTTAATTTTGTTGCTAAATTGCGGCTATCTGCTACTGACGACGATTGTCGCTCGTCGCGGCAAATGAGGAGATTAAACACTTGTGCTGCCCTGTTTTCGTGACAAATGAGATGAGCGGGAAATAATCCATCTTTGCTGCCGAATTGGTGCCGGGCCGTCCTCGGCAACTATGATTTCTTCCGGGCTGGGGCGAGCAGCTGGTACCGCGCTTCGGCTTTTTGTTCTGCTACCTCACTTTTTTTCCGCCCGCTACCTGCTTCCCGCTTGCCAATGCTTCCTGATTTTATGCTTTTTCACCGGGAACATGGGTGGCGCTTTTTGCCTAAAGGGACGGTCGGAATAGTTTTTATCTGCCTTTAAGCTTTGGCATTGCCCATGAAATGGATTTTTACGGCATTGACAGTCTGGCTTACGACGGGGCCGTTGCACGCTCAGCAGTACTATTGGGACGTTAACTACGATTCGCTGACCCGCGTGCTGGCACAGCAGCGCCCTGACTCGGCCCGGCTGCGAACCGTGCTGCACCTGCTCGACCTGCACCCAACCAATGACCAGGCCCTGCCCCTGCTCGACCAATTGCTGGCGCTGAACCAGCGGCTCCAAACCATCGACGACGGTCCCTACCGCCGCCTGCGGGCCGGCGTGGTGCTGTGGCACCAGAAAAACGGGGCGGGCACGGCGGCCGCCATCGATGCCATAAAACGGGCCGTGGCCGACTTCGACCGCGTGGGCCGGCCCATCCCCAACCTGCTGATTGACTTTGTTATCCTCTTCAACCGCACCAACGGCATGGAGGCACGCAAGCAGTATTACGAAGAAAAGCTGACCTACTACCGGCTGCACGGGGCCACCGAAAACATCGCGGCCTGCTACGCCTCGCAGGGGGTATACTACCGCCGCACGGGCGACTACAACCGGTCCATTAACTGCACCCTGCGCGCGGCCGACCTGGCCCTGAAATTTGGCCGAAATCTGTACGTTAGAGAACTGTTGATAACCGGGGCCGGGTACGCCGACTGGGGCAACATTGGCCGGGCGGTGCATTACATGAGCCAGGCCATGGCGTTTCCCGAATTTCGCCGCTTACCGGGCACGGACCAGGTGTTTTCCTACCTGGCGCTGTCTAAGCTTTATGTGGAGCAGCGCGAGTACCCTGCCGCGTTGCATTCGGTCGATTCGGCCCTGACCGCCCGGGTCGCCGACCCCTACGAGCGGCACATGTCGCGGGCCTACGGGCTGATGCAAAAGGCTGCCGTGCTGCTGCGAATGCGTCAGATAGAGGCAGCTGGTCCGTTGCTGGCCCGGGCCCAGCAACTCGACGACTCGCTGTACCTGCCCATGTCGGGCAAGCCGGGCGAGTTCGAGATTGATGCCACCTGGGCCCAGTACTACCTGGCCCGGCACGATGCGGCCCAGACCGAGGCGCATTGGCTAAAGGCTTACCAAAAGGCCACCGTGGCCAAGCTCGACCGCCTGCGGCCCAAGTACCTCCAGCAGCTGGCGGCTTTCTACGACGCGCAGGGCCGGCCCGTGGAGGCCCAGCGTTATTCCCGCGCCTACATCGGCCTGCTCGACAGCTTCAATATCGCGCAAAGCATTTTCCATGTGGCGCAGTACGAAAACGAGCGGGTGGAGCAGGCCCAGAATACCCAGATTAATAACCTGCGGCAGGCCCAGGCGGTGCAGGCCGTGCGCCTGCGCCTGGGCAACCGGCTGCTGCTGGGCGCGTTGCTGGCCGTGCTGCTGCTGGCGGGCCTGGGCGTGCTCGTGTACCGGCAGCTCCAGGTGAACCGCTGCACCCTGGCCCAGCTCAAGGCCACGCAGGCACAGCTGGTGCAGTCCGAGAAAATGGCGTTTCTGGGCGAGCTTACGGCCGGCATTGCCCACGAGCTGCAAAACCCGCTCAACTTCGTGAAGAACTTCGCCGAGGTAAGCACCGACCTGGTGGACGAGATAACCGGCGAAGCCCGCGACCCCACCGGGTCGGGCCCCGCCCGCGACGCGGGCCTGGAAAGCGAGATTCTGGCCGGGCTGAAGCAGAACCTCCAGAAAATCAGCCAGCACGGCCAGCGGGCCTCGTCCATTATCAAGGACATGCTGGCGCATTCGCGCTCCGGTACCGGCCAGCGCTTGCCCACCGACCTCAACGCCCTGGCCGACGAGTCGCTGAGCCTGGCATACCACGGCTTGCAGGGCAACGATAAAGCCTTTCAGGCCCAGCTGGCTACTGATTTCGACCCCGGCCTGGGTTCCGTTCCGGTAGTGGCGCAAGACCTGGGCCGGGTGCTGCTGAACCTGTGTACCAACGCCCTGTACGCCGTGCGCGAGCGCCAGCAGCAGGCCGCCCGCGATGCCGCTGCCGGGGCCAATGGGCACGACCAGCCCTACGTGCCCACCGTGACAGTGACCACCCGCCGGCCGGCGGGGCAGGGGGTTGAAATTCGGGTGCGCGACAACGGCACGGGCATGCCCGATGACGTGCGGGCCAAAATTTTTCAACCGTTTTTCACCACCAAGCCGGCGGGCGAGGGCACGGGCCTGGGCCTGTCGCTGAGCTACGACATCGTGACCAAGGGCCACGGCGGCACCCTCACCGTGGAGAGCCACGAGGGCCAGGGCACCGAGTTCCTGATTACCCTGCCCCAATAAGCGGGTGCCGCGACCTGCCCGCTGCCCGGGCGCGGCCTTTTGCCGGGGCCACCGTACTCCACCGTATGCTCGTTTGCGAGTTTCTTTGTGGTGCATGAAGGGGATTTCTATTTTCTGTCTAATCAGCCTGTTGGCGGCGTTTGGTTTGCGGGCCCAAACCGCCGCCACGGATAGCCTGCGGGCCGAGTTGCGGGCCCATCCCCAGGCCGATACGGCCCGCGCCAACCGCCTCAACGCCCTGGCCATGGAGCTGCGCTCGAACGAGCCCGACGAGTCGGCGGGGTTTTTTCGGGAGGCGCTGCAGCTGGCCCGGCAGCTGGGCTACACCGCCGGCGTGGCCGAAGCCCAGCTGGGCCTGGGTTTTTACCACCGCCACCGCAACGAGGTGGGCCCGGCCGAAGCCTATTCGCAGCAGGCCGAGGCCAGCTTTGCGCGGGTGGGCAACCGCCTGGGCCAAACCCGCAGCCTGTATAACCTGGCCTGCATGTTCTCAAAGCAGGGCCTGTACGCCAGGTCGCTGGCCGTTAACTTGCGGGGGTTGGCCCTGGCCGAGGCCATGCACGACCATAAGTGGCAGGCCTTTCTCAACACCCAGCTCGGCATTACCAGCACCTCGTTGGGCGAGTACGCCAGCGCCCGGCAGTACCTCGGCCAAAGCCTGCAGCTGGCACGCCAATCGGGCGACCTGCTGGGCCTTGGCCACGTGTACTCCGGCTTCGGCGACCTGTACCGCGCACAGGGGCAGTGGGCGCGGGCCCAACGCAACTACGCGCAGGATGCCGCCATTCTTCAGCAGCTGAAGTACGAAGTAGGCGTGCTGTTTGAGGAAATAAATATCGGCGACATGCTGGAGCGGCAGGGGCGCTATCCGCAGGCCTTCGCCTACGGGGCCCAGAGCCTGCGGCGCATCCGGCGGTTGCGGGCCGTGGGCGAGCTGCCGCGCGTGCAACTGGTGCTGGCTCGCGCCTTTTTGCACACCGGCCGCCCCGACAGCGCTCTGTACTACGGGCAGCAAAGCCTGCGTGCCACCCAGTGCAGCGGCATCCGCGAGTCGAGCCGCAATGCCAGCAAAGTGCTGGCCCAGGCCTCGGCCCGGCTGGGTCGCTTTGCCGCCGCGTACCGCTACGAGCAGCTGTTTAGCTCGTACAAGGACAGCCTCAACAGCAGCGATTTGCAGCGCCGGGCGGCGGTGCTGGAATACCGCGCCGAGCTAGGCAAGAAACAGGCTCAGATTGGCCTGCTTACTAAAAACGGCCAACTAATCAAGGCCCAGAACCGCCAGCAGGCGTGGGGCCTGGCGGGGGCCTTGCTGGGCCTGGGCGTAGTGGGCGGGCTGAGCGTGGTGCTGGCCCGCAACAACCGCGAAAAGCAGCGGGCCTACGCCCTGCTGAAGCAGCAGCAGGACGAACTGCGTGCTGCCCAGCACCAATTGGTGCAGCGCGAAAAAATGGCGTTTCTGGGCGAGCTCTCGGCCGGCATTGCCCACGAGCTGCAAAACCCGCTCAATTTCATGAAAAACTTTGCCGACGTGAGCACGGCCATGCTTGCCGCAGACCCCGCCGCGCCCGCCAACCTGGAGCAGGAAATATTGGCTGGGTTGAAGCAGAATCTCCAGCAAATCAGCCAGCACGGGCAGCGGGCCTCGTCCATCATCAAGGGCATGCTGGAACACGCCCGCACCGGCACCGGCCAGTGCCAGCCCACCAACCTCAACGCCCTGGCCACGGAGGCGCTGGCCCAGGCGCACCAGGGCCTGAAACCCACCCAAGCCACCTTCAGCCCCAACCTGGAACTCGACCTGGACCCCGCCCTGGCCCCCGTGCCCGCCGTGGCGCAAGACCTGGGCCGGGTGTTACTGAATCTGTGCGCCAATGCCCTGTACGCGGTGCGGGAGCGCCAGCAAACCGGCGAGGCCGGCTACGTGCCCACCGTGACGGTGAGCACGCGGCAGTGCGGCGAGCAGGTCGAAATTCGGGTGCGCGACAACGGCCTGGGCATTCCCGAAGCGGTGCGCAGCAAGATTTTCCAGCCGTTTTTCACGACCAAGCCGGCGGGCGAAGGCACGGGCCTGGGCCTGTCGCTGAGCCACGACATCGTGACCAAGGGCCACGGCGGTACCCTTACCGTGGAAAGTCACGAGGGCCAGGGCACGGACTTTTGCATTGACTTGCCGCGATAAGTAAGTAGGTAGCCAGTATTAAGTAGTCAGTAGTCGGGCATCAACCTGCTGTCAATCAAGATTTAAAATTGGGTCTGACTACCGAATGCTTATGTTCGACTACTCAGCTGTGAATTTAAATGGATTTGGTGTAAAAGCGACAATCTTGGTTGGCGGTGGTTGAAAATGAATAGATAGCCAGGCCACTATTTTGCACCACACCGCGTGTTGCTGTTAGCAGGCTGCTTAAATTGCGCGGCGCTCTGCCAGCTCGCGCTCTACCTATGAACCACTCCACCGGTAACGGCGAACTCCTGTTCATGGCTCCCATGGCCTTGATAATTGTGCGGGGCCTGCGACAATTTTTAGATGTTCCGAACCGCCTGGCGAGCTGGAACAAGGCCCTTGGCTACCTCTGGCTGCCGGCCGTGGTGCTTTTCGCGGCCGCCAAGCTTTTTCGACTGCAAATGCCTTTGCTCGACGAGGCTTACTGGCTGTTTGTGCTGGCCGTGGTGGCGGCCGTGCTGCTGCGCCTGAACGACTACCGCCCTTCCCGCACCCTGCTGGTGGCGCTGGGGCCATACGCGCTGTACAGCATGCTCGAATTCGTGCTCGAAGGCACCGGCGGCACCCTGCTCAAGCGCTACGACGATGCCCTGGATACGACCCAGGGCTTTGCCATTATCTGGCTGGTCACCTTCGTTTTTCTGGCCCGCAGCCAGAAAAAAGCACTGGAAAAGGACCGGCTGCACCGCGAAGAAGAGGCGAAGGTCAAGCACGCCATCGAAGCCCAGAACGTGGAGCTGGAGCGGCTGGTGGCCGAGCGCACCGCCGCCCTCACCCAGCAGGCCGACGAGCTGCGCGGAGCCCTCACCGAGCTGCGGGCTGCCCAGGCCCAGCTGGTGCAGTCCGAAAAAATGGCCAGCCTGGGCGAGCTCACCGCCGGCATTGCCCACGAAATTCAGAACCCGCTCAATTTCGTGAACAACTTTGCCGACGTGAGCGTAGAAATGCTGGGCGAGCTGCGCGAGGAAAAGGCCCGCCCCGAGCGCGACCTCGACCTGGAGGCCGAGCTGCTGAACGACATCAACCAGAACCTGCAAAAAATTCACTTTCATGGGCAGCGGGCGGCCAGCATCGTGAAGGGCATGCTGGAGCACAGCCGCGCCAGCACCGGCGAGCGCCTGCCCACCGACGTAAACCACCTGGCCGATGAGTACCTGCGCCTGGCCTACCAGGGCCTGCGTGCCAAAGACAAGTCCTTCAACGCCACCCTCAACACCACCCTGGCCCCCGGCCTGCCCCCGGTCGAGGCCGTGGGGGGCGACCTGGGCCGGGTGCTGCTCAACCTGCTCAGCAACGCCTTTTACGCCGTGCGCCAGCGCCAGCAAACCGGCGAGGCCGGTTACGTGCCCACCGTGACGGTGAGTACGCGGCAGTGCGGCGAGCAGGTCGAAATTCGGGTGCGCGACAACGGCCTGGGCATTCCCGAAGCGGTGCGCGGCAAGATTTTCCAGCCGTTTTTCACGACCAAGCCGGCGGGCGAAGGCACGGGCCTGGGCCTGTCGCTGAGCTACGACATCGTGACCAAGGGCCACGGCGGCACCCTTACGCTGGACTCTCAAGTCGGGAAATTCACCGAGTTTCTGATTAGCTTGCCCATTCATCAGCCTGGCTAATTGCTGGTCTGTAGCCGCTACGGGCGAGTCTTGGAATGGGAAATAGCGCTGAACAATATTCCCGGTTTCTGGCTGTGCCCCGCCCGGCCATTGCCCGTCCCCGGCGGCTACGGGTTCTCTACGAGTCTGCTTCAGCCTGTTTGTCCTGATGCGGTTCTTTGCCCCGGCTTTTTTTGGATTTGTGTGCGGCCGATTTTTCCCACTGGGGTTGCTACTGGTCGCCAGCCGGCTAGCCGCTGCCAAGCCAGCCGTTGCCGCCGAAGCCGCCGTAGCGCCCACCGCGCTGCAAAGCCCGGCCATGGACAGCCTGCGCCGCCTGCTGGCCCGGCCCCAGCCCGATACCGCCCGGGTGCTGCTGCTGTGCCAGCTCAGCGACCAGCTCTGGACGCAGCGCACCGATTCGGCGGCCGTGTATGCCCGCCAGGCGCTGGTCCTGGCCCGCCGCATTGGCTACCGCCACGGCCAGGGCGAGGCCCTGAACCGCCTCGGGGCCGCCCTGCGCGAGAGCAACCGGGCCCGCGCCCTCGAACTGTTTCAGGAGTCGCTGCGCCTGGCCCAGGCCACCCACGACCAGCCCCTGATGGCCCAGAACCTGCGCAGCATCGGCATCATCTACGTGTACCTGCGCGACCGGCAGCAGGGCCTGGCGTACTATTTCCGGGCCCTGAAAATTGGCGAGCAGCTGCACGACGAGCGCCGCGTGGTGATTGAGCTCAGCAACATCGGGTTGGCCTACGACCTGTTCAATCAGCTCGATTCGGCCCGCCTGTTTCAGGAGCGGGCCTACGCGTTGGCCCGCTGCCTGCACACGCCCACCAACTACATTCTCTATGGCCTGGGCAACGTGGCCCGCAAGCAGGGGATGATAGCCCAGGCCCAAAATTTCTGCCACCGCAGCATCGCCGAATCGAATAAAGTGCATCACCGGCGCAGCCTCAACTTTGCCTACGTGGGCCTGGCTACCCTGTTTCAGCAACTGGGCCGCTCCGATTCCAGCATCTACTACGCCCGCCTGGGCTGCCAGGCGGGGCTGGTGGTGCTGCTGGT
Source organism: Hymenobacter sp. (assembly GCA_043763525.1). GTDB lineage: Bacteria > Bacteroidota > Bacteroidia > Cytophagales > Hymenobacteraceae > Hymenobacter. The sequence continues at coordinate 11,971 of JAYULN010000417.1, read as the reverse complement.
GCCGCTGCCTGCCCTAACTTTGGGTGCCGCCTCAATCGGGACAAGATGCTGTTTCGTTCTTGAAAAATTCTGTTATGCAAATTCTGGTAGTCGACGACGAAGCCGACGTGCGCGACTTATTTCAGCAACGCTTCCGGCGCGAAATCCGCAGCGGCGAGCTGCAGTTCAGCTTCGCTTTTTCGGGCGAAGAGGCCCTGGAATTTATGCGTGCTCACCATTCCGAAGTGCTGATTATTCTGTCCGACATCAACATGCCGGGCATGAGCGGCCTGGAGCTGCTGGGCCACGTAAAGGAGGAGTTCGAGATGCCGCCCACCACCATGATGATGATTACGGCCTACGGCGACGACCAAAGCCACCAACAGGCGTTGCAGCTCGGGGCCAACGATTTTCTGACCAAACCCCTCGATTTTACCGTACTCAAGGGTAAATTAATGCAATTGCTTGCCTAGCGCTTAGTCAATAAACAGAACCCTGCTGGCCTTGGTGAACTTAGCTGCTGGCCGCCTGGTGTTCTGCTTACTTTCGGAAACGCTTTAAACCTGCCACCTTATGAAAACGAAAATACTGGTGGTCGACGACGAAGCCGACCTCGAGCTGCTCATTAAGCAGAAGTTCCGGCGCAAAATTCGCGAAAGCACCTACGAGTTTTTGTTCGCCAACAACGGTCAGGAAGCCCTGGAGCGCATCTCGGAAAACCCCGATACCGACATCATTCTCAGCGACATCAACATGCCCGTGATGGACGGGCTGACCCTGCTCACGCACACCCACGCCGACTATCCGGCCATGAAAACGGTCATCGTATCGGCCTACGGCGACCTGGGCAACCTGCGCACGGCCATGAACCGCGGGGCCTTCGATTTCGTGGTGAAGCCCGTCGATTTTACCGACCTGGAAGTGACCATCGAGAAAACTGCCGACCAGGTGCGCCAGCTGCACGACACGCTCCGTGCCATTCAGGAAAATAACATTCTGAAGATGTACGTCGACGAAACGGTGCTCAACTTCATGACCCGGCCCGACTTTGCCAACCGCTTGCTGGCCAGCGAAACCGTGGAGGCCACCATTGTTTTTCTCGACATCTGCGGCTTCACGGCCCTGGCCGAAAAGCTGCCCCCCACCGACGTGGTGAGCCTGCTCAATACCTATTTCGACATGATAGTGAAGGAGATAATCGCGCAGGGGGGCTACATCGATAAGTTCATGGGCGATGCCGTGATGGCTGTTTTCCGGGGCGAGCACCACCTCGACCGAGCCATCGACGCGGCGCTGTCGGCGCGCACCGTGCTGCAACAGAGCCAGGCCCCGCTGCCGCCCGGCTTCGAGTACCGCCCGGCCGTGAGCATTGGCGTGAACACCGGCGAAGTAGTGTCGGGCAACATTGGCTCGGCCTCCCTCAAACGCCTGGATTACACCGTTATCGGCGACGTGGTGAACATGTCGCAGCGGCTCCAATCAGCCGCCAAGGCCGGTCAGATTATCATCAGCGAAGCCGTGTACCTGAAAGTGAACGAGTCTTTCAAGTGCAGCTTTGTGGGCGAGGTGACGCTGAAAAACAAGGCCCAACCCGTCAAAATCTACGAAGTGGTGGAGTAAAGGCGTACTGTGGACTCGCAGAGTCCACGGTACGGTGGTGCTATACCTCAGCCAGCTCGCGCATTCTATCGTTCTGGCGGCGAATGCGTTGGCACAGCATCCGCAGAATGTTGCGCAGCACTTCGCCGCGCTCTTCCATCAGGTCGTAGAAATCTTCCTGGTCGACGCGGAACGCCAGTACCTGGCTCAGGGCGGCGGCGGTGGCCGAGCGGGGCTCGGTATCGAGCAGGGCCAGCTCGCCGAAGAAATCGCCGGGGCCGAAGGTGGCCAGCTGCTGCTCGCCGTTGAAAATGCCCACCTGCCCGTCGTGAACGATGAACAGCGAGGTGCCAATGTCGCCCTTGGCGAAAATTTCCTCGCCCGCGTGGAAGGTGACCTCCTTCATGATGGGCACGATGCTGCTCAGCACGTTTTCGGGGGTGTGGGCAAACAGGGCGGTGCTTTGCAGCACCACCACCCGCTCCAGGGCAGATACGTGGGCTTCGGCGGTGGCAGAGTGGCTCATGGCAGTATCGTAAAAGTGGGAAACGGGGCGCAGGTGGCCCGTGCGGGCGGCCAGCGCCCCGGCGGCCAGCTGCGCGCTTTCGGCCAGCAGCGCGTTGGTCGATTGCAGGTAGGGGCGCAGTTGGGCGGGCGCGTCGGCGGCGGTGGGGGTCCAGTGGCGCAGGGCCACGCTCAGGGTCCAGGCCGTGAAGGCGGCGGGGCCGCGCCGTAGCAGCAGCGCAGGTAGGGCCTCGGGGTGCGTGGGGGCAGCCGGGCGGGGCAAGGTGGCTACCGCCAGCGCCTTGCTACCGGCCTTGGTGCGGCCGGCGGCTACCCGGAAATAGGCTCGGGCCGGGGTGCCAGCCGCGGTGAGGGCGGCAAAGAGGGCCGCTTTTTCGGCCACCGAGGTGTCGTCGAGCAGCGCTTGCAGGCCCTGGTACACGGGGCGCGGAATAAGGTTGTCGAGAATTTCGAGGGCGTTGGCCTGGCGCTCGCGGGCGGCATGGGCCACGTTGCGCTGGGCCGTGGCCACCAGGTCGGGGTCATACTGCTGGGCCAGCAGTCCAAACACGCGCTGAATCAGCAGGCCCAGCTCGTAGTCGACGGTGGCGTGCAGGGCCACGCGGTGGTCGGCCACCAGCCCGTGCAGCAGCTGGGCGGCCAGGCCGAACTCTTCGCGCAGCAGCAGCTCAAATACCGGGGCATCGGTGGGCTCCGGCGCAAACCGGCGCAGCGCCCGCAATGCCAGCGCCCGCGAAAACAGGTTGGGCCCCTGAGCCAGCTCCACCAGCGCCTCGCGGCCCACCGGGGCTCCCAGGCGTTCCAGCACCGTTATCAGGTGGTGGGTGCGGGCATCGGTGGAGGCGTGGCGCAGGGCCTGGCGCACCAGCGGCACCACGGCCGGTCCCAGCGCCACCAAGCTGTCGGCGGCGGGTTGCCAGCGCTGCTTATCGGCCAGGGCGGCCAGCAGGTAGGTGGCCAGCCGCAGCTCGCCCACCGCACCAATGGCGGCCAGGGCGGCCTGCGCCACGCCGGGCTCGGTACTCACAAGGCTGTGGTCAATCAGCTGGGTTTGGGTTTCGGAGGAGAAGAATGGCAGCAGCGTGAGGGCGGCGCGGTGGGCGGTGGGCGAGGCGTCTTCCAGCAGCTGGTGCAGGCTGCCGTGGGCCGTTTCGTGCAGGGGCTCGGTTTCGAGGCAGCCCCGGATGGCTCCCTGGCGGGCCGCCAGGTCGGGGCCGGCCAGCAGCTCAGCCACGGGCGGGGCGGTGGGGGCGGTGGCGGCCAAGTGGTGGGCGGCGGCTTCGCGCACGGCGGGCGAAGGGTCGTGCAGGGCCAGCTCGCGCAGGGTGTCGGGCAGCAGTGGGCGCACTTCGGGGGTAGCCAGCAGGGCCAGCCGCACCCGCTCGTCGGCATGTTGAAGCAGGACAGGGGCATGCACGGCCAGTGCGGCGGGCTGGCGCTGGCGCAGCCAAGCCACGGCGTTCAGTACCTCGGTGGGGCGGGGGCTGTGCAGGTGCGCGAGAACCACCTGGCGGGCCGCATCGGGCAGGGCCAGTTCGGCGGTTTCGGTGAAGCGGCGGCCCAGCCCTTCCTGTAGCTCAGCCAGATAGCTGTGGTAAGTGCGGCGTAGCAACAGCAGGGCCACCACCAGCAAGCTCCCCATCCAGAGGAAGGGTGCGCCGCCGTCGAGCCGGCCGTTGTGGCGCAGGGCGAAGAACAGCGCCCCGGTGAGGCCCATGCCCAGCGGCTCGTACAGGCCCTTGGCCAGGGTGTGGGCAGCCAGCCGCTGCTGCGGGGCCAGGGGCTGAAACAGCACCAGAAACACGGGGTCGAACACCGTGCGGCGCAGCACTTCCAGCAGCAGGTACAGGCCGCAGAAAAAGGCCAGCTGGCCCGTGGGCGAGTACTCGCCGGCCACCTGAATGCCGCCGAAAATGGTGAGGGCACCCAGCGCCACCGCCGGCAGCAGCCGCAGCGACCACTGCACGCCGTAGCGGTCGAGGGCCTGGCGGCTCACCAGCAGCTTGAAGAACATGGCCGCCAGGTAGGTGCAGCCCAGCACCCACCCCACCGAACGGGTAATGTCGGCCGACTCGTGAAACTTGTGCTTCACGTTGATGAAAAACATGTACTCCACGCCCGTGAGCACCGCCGCGATGGTGGCCAGGCTCAGGCACATGGCCAGTACCAGCTCGTTGCCGCCAAACAGCTGCCGGGCTAGCTGGCCGGGGGCGCGCAGCGGCAGGCGCACGGGCCGGGCCGTGGCCTCCACCACGTGCGTGCTCAGGGTGGAGCGCAGGGCAAACAGCGCCCCTAAATAGGCCACGAACGACACGCCCAGCAGTACCGGCAGCTGGCTGTCGCCGTGCAGGAGGGCCGCCAGAATGGCTCCCAGGGCCTTGGCCGGCATATCGCCCGAGCTGATAACGCTGAACAGCCGCTTGCTCTGCCGCACATCAAATACCACCGCCGATACGCCCCAGAACTCCAGGTTGGTGAGCAGGTAAATGACCCGGTAGCCCACCATCACGGCCACGGCGGCTGCCACCGAATGCCCCAGCACCACCAGCACGCCCAACACTCCGGTGAGGGCCACCACGGCCAGCAGCACCCGCACGGCCAGTTTTTTTAGCAGGTAATGATGCTCGAAATGGGTGTAAATCCTGCCCACGGCCATCATTGCTAAAGCCCCGAAAATATAGCCTTTGGGCAGGCTGTGGCTGGGGTCGTGCTCAAGCAGCAGCACGTTGGCCGCCACGTACACCAGTATTGAGCCGATGCCCAGCAGAAAATTGTGCAGCATAAACAGCGCCACCGTGCGGGTTTCGCTGTTTTTAATGCCGAACAGGCGGTGCAGGTGAGTAGCCGATGTCATAGCGCAGGACGGCCGGGGCCAGTGGGCCCGGCCGTAGCCAAAGATACGGACCTTGGCCAAGCCGTTGTACCACCGGGGCAATTGCCCGGAGAAGGCTTTCGCATCCCCCACAGGCATTCGTGAACGCCAAACGGGCCGGCACGAGTTTCCCGAATTACAATTCAGGGTACCCGTGCCGGCCCGAAGAACCAGCTTAATGCTTATATAAGCTTAGAAAACTACCGCACGCTAAGCGGGCGGCTGAGGGCCACGCCATCCACCATCAAGCGGCAGGTGTAGAGGCCGGGGGCCAGGTGTGCGGCGTTGAGCTCGGCGGTGAACTGGCCGGCGGGGCGCGCCTCGTTGTCGAGTACCTGCACCACGCGGCGGCCCAGGTTATCAAACAGGGCCAGGCTCACCACGGCGGGCTTTTGCAGGCTGTAGGGCAGCTGCGTGAGGCCCGAAGTGGGGTTGGGGTAGGCCGGGGCAAAGGCGGCGGTTGCCGTTTGCACCGTGCGGGTAGCCGATACGAAGCCCACCAGGCTCGGACCGAAGAAGTCGTCGATGTAAATTTTGCGCTTGGCGGTGGTGTTGGGGGCCACCAGGAGCACAATCTCGTTCAGGCCGGTGTTGAGCATGGCGCTGGGGGCGTTCACGAAATTGAAGCTGAGGGTTTCCCAGGCGTTGGTAGCCGTGGTGGTGGCGGTGTACTCCGAGTTGCGGCCGACCGGGTAGTTGGTCGCCCCGGCTGTCGTCGAGTCCTGAAGGGTAATCTGATAGAGCACGCCCGGCGCGACGCTGAATACTTTTAGCGTCATGTGCAGGGTGTTGTTTTTGAAGTTCGATATGTCGGCCAGGGCCGCGCCGCGCGGTTGCATCACCAGCACATCGTACTGGCTGGTTGAGCGCGTGTAGCGGGCCACGCGGGCGCTGGTGTTGCCAGTGCTCAGCAAGTTATTCAGGGTGTCAACCTTCAGGCTCCCCGATGTTTTGGAGGCAATGTACTTAATGGCGCGGGTGCCCTCGTAGTTGTCGTAGAGCTGCCGCACGGCCGTGTTGGTCGGCGGGGCCACGGTCAGCAGCTCCGGCCCCATAATGTCGTCGAGGTAGTAGGTGCCGGCGTTGTTGGAGTTGGGGGCCACTTGAAACAGCATCTGGTCGATATCGGTCGACAGCACCGTAGCGTCAAAATTGCCGCCGGCTGCGGGACTGGGCGTGAAGGTGAGCACCTCCCAGGCGTTGGCCACCGTGGTCACGGCCGTGAATTCGGTGCCGAACTTGCCGCCGGGGTAGTTGGCCGTTTTACTGCTGTTTTGCAGCACCACGCCCACCGTTATACCCGCCGCCGGGCTGCGAAACTTTACGCTGATGCGCTTGGTGCCGCCCGTGGTGTAGGCGGCCACGTCGGCCATGCGGGCGTTGTTGGGCTTCAGCACCAGCACGGCGTACTGTGCGCCCCCGGCCCGCACGTAGGTGGCGCAGGTGGGGCTGCTGTTCACGGCATTGCTGCCGGGGTTGGCCGTGTTTTGGGTAAGGGTGCCTTCCACCACCGGGTAGGATACCAACCGGGTGGTTTCAAAGTTGTCGTACAGCGCCTGGGCCGAGGCCGCGTGGCCGGCAGCCAGTAGCGCGGCCGTGTACAGCATTTGGGTAAAGACTTTCATGTGAGAGTGGGGTTAGTGGTGGGATGAATGAATAAAAACAAGGTCAGGCCCGGTGGCGGGCTCAGCTCTTTTTCAGTTGGTAAAAACGCACGTAATCGACCACCATCTGCTGCGGAAAGGCGGCTTCGTCGATGCCCTTCTGGCCGCCCCACTCGCCGCCCACGGCAATGTTGAGCAGCAGGTGAAAGGGCTGGTCCCAGGGCCAGGTTTCCCAGCCGGTGCCCTCGTTGCGGTGGGCGAAGTAGAGCTGGCCGTCAATCTGAGCCGTGATGGTTTCCGGGGTCCATTCCACCGAGTATACGTGGAAGGCGGTGGTAGCATCGGGCAGCTTGGTGATGCCCGTTTTCTGGGTGTTGATGCGGAAATAATATGCCTTGCAGTGCGTGGTGGCATGAATCACGTTCGGGTCGTAGCCCACGTGCTCCATGATGTCGATTTCACCGTTATCCGGCCAGCCGTGGTTGCCGTAGGGGTTTTTGTCGGGCAGCATCCAGATGGCGGGCCAGGTGCCGCGCCCGGCCGGAATTTTGGTCCGAATCTCAAACCGCCCATACTGCTGGCTGCCGCCCTTGCCGCGCGACACCAACCGCGCCGACGTGTAGGCATTGCCGGCCATCAGGGCCTCTTTGCGGGTCTCGATGATAAGGTTGCCGCCCTCGACGCGGGCATTCTCGCGACGGGCTTTGGTATAGTATTGCAGCTCCTGGTTGCCCCAGCCGGTACCGCCCACATCGTAGGTCCACTTCGTCGAGTCGGGCCGGCCGGTGTAGTTAAACTCGTCGCTCCAGGCCAGCTTGCTGAAAGTGTAGCGCGGTGCGGCGGGCGGGCTTGCCCCGGCACCCAACAATAGCAGCAAAACCGGGAGCAGGGTGGAAATCATGGGGATAAGTGGAGCAGAGTGGGGATAAGTAGGCGGCGGTCCTGCTGGGGTTTGTTGACCGCCGGCCCACTGGGCCGGCGGTCAACGCCCCATCCGGCGGGGTTTTCCACCACGGTCCCAGCCGGCACGAACGGTAGTTTTTAGCAGCCCGTTGCCGGGCGTTATTCCTTGTACTTGTAGTAGCGCACGTAGTCCACCAGCATCTGCTGCGGAAAAACGGTGCTGGCATTGGGGTTGCCGTCGAAGTCGCCGCCCACGGCCACGTTCAAAATCATGTAGAACGGGTTGTTGAACGGATAAGGAGAAGGCGCGACATCGGCTTGCGTGCGGGTGTAATATAAGGTGCTGTCAACGTACCACCGGATTTTGTTCTGGCTCCGAATGACGGAGAACACATGGAAGTCCGTCGAAAAATCGCCGGCCGGCAGCGGCGGTGCCGGCATTGGCAGCGAGTAAGCGGTGCCCTGGTCCCGCTTCGAGCTGATACTCGCCCCAAAATGGATGGTGCTGTAATTCACTTGCGGCTGGCTGCCTTTCAGCTCCATGATGTCGATTTCGCCGCAGGCGGGCCAACTGGCCTGGCTGTCGTTGCTGCCCAGCATCCAGATGGCGGGCCACACGCCCTTGCCTTTCGGCAGCTTGGCGCGGGTGTCGATGCGACCGAAATTAAAGTCTTTCAGCCCCTTGGTCACGATGCGGGCCGAAGTGTAGGTCCGGCCATTATAATTCTCCTTCACGGCCGTGATTTGCAGGTTGCCCCCGTTCAGGGTCAGGTTTTTACGGTCGTTGGTGGTGGCTTGCAGCTCGTTGTTGTACCACACGTCCTTCACTTCGGGCTTCCATTTGGTCGCATCCAGCGAGGCCGCACTAAACTCGTCGCTCCAGGCCAGCTGGCGGTAGTTAGTGAAGGGTTGGTCGGTCGCATTGGTCAGCTCGGGCACCACCGGAGCGCTGATTATCGGCTCCGGCACGGGCGGGTTCTGGGTGCAGCCGCTGGCGGCCAGGGCCAGCAGCAGGGCCGAGCCAATACCCCAGGACTTCGCGGGAGAAGTATTTGTATTACGCAAAAAAGCCATTAGCATAAGAGTTAGGAAGTAAAACCATAACGACAAAAGAATAGCCCGCCTACTTCACCCTGAGCCGGATGGTGAACACCACCAACGGGGCCAGCGGGTCGGTAATGGGGTCGGTGCTGCCGCCCCGCAGCACCATTTCCCGTCTGTTGATGCTGATAATGCGGTAGATGCCGTTCAGGTTGCAGTTGGTGGTACCGATGAAAGCAGCCGGGTTGTTGAGTACCAGCTGGGCATCGCCCGACCCCGCCGGCAGCCCGAAGGTGTAGGTAGTGGTAAGGGAGCGCGGGGCCTGGCACGAGAACGCGCCGGCCACGAACGTGGCAGCCTTGGCATCGTAGGCAAAGCTGCGGGCGGCGGTAAACGTGTATTCGTCGTCGGCCTGACAGGCCGGCAACGACCCCAGCGCGCCGCCTGGGTAGTAGGAAGCCGGGGCGGCTTCGGTGCCCACCACAATGGTGGCGGCCACGGTGTTGTCGAGTATCCAGGTGCGCGACGAGCCGCCGGTTAGCAGCCGGTCGGCCCGCTCCAGGGGCGGCAGTGGGTGCATCAGCGTCACCTCGGTTTTGGTGCCGTCGGGGTTGGTGCCGCGCAGGCGGAGCAGGGCCGCCGTGGCCTCCACCACCTCGTACGTTTTATTTTGCACCGAATCGGTAAGGCCGACGAACGCCTTTTTGCCGCGCAGCGTAATCAGGCTCAAGCCCCCCGCTTCCCGAAAGCCGAAGGTGTAGGAATTGCTCACGTTGCTGCCTGGCGTGCAATTCAACCCCGCATCGTAGATGTAATCGAAGCCGTTGGTGAACGTGAACAGGTCGTCTTCCTGGCAGTCCGGCAGTGGGGCGGGCGACGTGCTGAGCACCGTCACGCCGTCGGCGGCCAGGCGCTTGATGGCCCCCGGCAGGTCCGAGTACGTCCACTGGCCTTTGGTACTGCTGGTACTGCCGGTACTGCCGCCGCAATCGGTCAGGAAATTGAACTTGCTGTTGCTGCAAATCGACGGAATGGTTACGTCCTGGGCAGGAGCGTTGGCGGTGCCGCCCCGGCCCGCTGCCACCAGCTTCACGGTGTAGGTACGCGGCAGGGTGAAGGTGTGGGTCACGTTTTTGCCCGAAACCAACCCGGAGCCGTCGCCAAAGTCCCACTGGTACAGAAACCCGTCGGTGCTGGTGTTGGTGAACGTCACGACTACCGGAAACTGACTGGTATCGAGCGAGTACGTGAAGTTAGCCACCGGCACAGCCCCGCTCAGGTTGTTCTCGTCTTTTTTGCAAGCCGTCAGCCCCAGCACGGCGCTGGCGAGCAGCAACGTGACCACCGAACGAAAAGAGGAAAGCATAAGCATAGGAGTTGAGCGTTGGGAGCAGCAAAGCAGGGCGGCGGAGCGCTTAGTAACCATTGTTTTGGGATAGATTGGGGTTGGCATCACGTTCGGATTGCGGAATCGGCATCACCACATGAAACGGCCGAATGCCCTTGCTGATGAGGTGGGCATTGTCGAGCAAGTGGTTGGTGCGCTTGAGGTCGAACCACCGGTCGTCCTCGAAGGCCAGCTCGTAGCGGCGCTCGCGCAGCACGGCATCGGCGAAGGTGGCGCTGGTGGTGTTGTTGCTGTTCAGGTCGTGGGGTTGGGCCGCAGTGCTGGCCAGGTCTTCGCCGAAGGCCCGGCGGCGCACGGTGTTCACGTAGGGCAGGCCCGCCGGAAAGCCCAGCCCCTCGGCCGCGATGAGGTACATTTCGGCCAGCCGCAGCACCGGAAAATTCAGCTCCGAATCCCAGTTACGGGTGTTCACCTGCCCCACGAACCACTTTTTGACGTTGTAGCCGTTCGGCGACCCCACCAGCGACGCTGGTTGGGCGGTCAGTGGGCTGCCCGACGGGTAGGCATCGCCGGGGCTCCAGATGGTCACGGCCCGGCGGCGGTCGCCCGGCTCGTAGCCGTTCACGAAGTTCGGCTCGGGCACGTTGAAGCCGTACCCGCGTGCCGGGGTCAGGTCTTGAAAGCGGGGCGCAAAAAAGTTGTTTCCCACAAAACCCAACCCGTCAAAATCGAAGTCGCCGTGCAGGCCGATGTACTGCACCTCAAACAGCGACTCCTGCCCGTTCTCGTTGGCTACCTTGAAGTTGTCGCCGTAGTTGGTCCACAGGCGCTGCCCGCTGCGGTCAATTACGTCGCGGGCGGCGACGGCGGCTTCGGCCCGCTTGTTCTCAGTCAGCAACACTTTGGCCAGCAGCCCGGTGGCGGCCCACTTGGTGGCCCGGCCCACGTCGGAGCCGGTGTAGCTGCCATCGAGCTGCGTGATGGCGGCCCGCAGGTCGGTTTCAATCTGGGCGTAAACCAGGGCCGCCGCCGTGCGCGGAATCAGGGCATCGGCGGGCACTTTGGGCGGCACCGTTATCAGGGGCACGTCGCCGTACGCTCGCACGAGGTCGAAGTAGTACTTGGCCCGCAAAAAATTTGCCTCGCCCAGGCAACGCTGCTTGATGGTGGCGCTCATGCTGATGGCGGGCACCCGCTCCAGTACCAGGTTGGCCCGGCCAATGCCCACGTAGCAACCGCCCCACAGGCGGGTAATGAGGTCGTTGCTCGACGGAATGTTGAAATTGTCCAGCTCCTGCGCGTAGGTGCCATCGTTGCCGCCGCCGCCGCCGGTGTTCGAATTGTCCGACATGATGTCGCCAATGCCCCACAGGGCCTTGTTGTACTGCCCGGCCCCTTTCAATTCGGAATAAACCGCGTTGGTGGCCTGAACGGCATCAGACTCGGTCTTGTAAAAGTTTTCCGTGGTCACGGAATCGCGCGGGGCCGCGTCCAGGAATTTTTCGCCGCAGCCCGCCAGCAGGCCCAGTAGCGACACCGAAACAAGGGAAAGGTAAATGGATTTCATGGGAGAAAGTACCGATGGTGAATGGGCTGGGAAGCCCCTTGCAATCAATCAAAAAAACGTACCCTTTGCCTACAGTCCCAGGCTCAGCCCGGCCAGTAGCACCCGCGACTGCGGGTAGATGCCCCGGTCTACGCCCACGCCGCCTATCTCGGGGTCGAACCCTTTGTATTTGGTGAAGGTGAGCAGGTTTTGGGCCGTCACGTACACCCTCAGGCCCTGCCCGCCCACGTAGCGCAGCAAATTTTTGGGCACGTTGTAGCCCAGCGTCAGCAGCTTGACCCGCATGTAAGAAGCGTCTTCCACGAAGTAGCTGCTGATGCGCAGGTTGCCGTTGGGGTCGCCGGCCACGGCGCGGGGCACGTCGGTGCTCGTGCCGGGGCCGGTCCAGCGGGCCAGCACCCGGCTGCTCGAATTGCCGTTGCCATACAGGCCGCCTTCGGTGTACACCCGGTTCAGGTTGTACACGTCGTTGCCCTGCGACCCTTGCAGGAACACGGTCAGGTCGAAGCCGTGCCAGGCCACGGTGTTGGTCA
>JAYULN010000416.1:0-1639 GCA_043763525.1 Hymenobacter sp. | reverse complement strand
TGGACGGCTTCCGCAACGGCACCTACGACGAGGTGGTGATGGTGTACAACGAGTTCAAGAACGTGGCCACGCAGGTGGTGCGCACCGAGCAGCTGCTGCCGCTCGTGGCCGCGCCCGCGCCCGCGCCCGCATCGGCCACGCCCACGGCCAATGTGGACTATCTCTTCGAGCCCAGCAAGGAGGAAATCGTGCGCACGCTGATTCCGCAGAGCCTGAAAATTCAGCTCTACAAGGCGGTGCTGGAAAGCAACGCCTCGGAGCACGGTGCCCGCATGACGGCCATGGACAAAGCCACCGACAACGCCGGTGAGCTCCTCAAGGCCCTCAAGCTGACTTACAACCGGACGCGTCAGGCGGCCATCACGACCGAGATTCTCGAAATCGTGGGTGGGGCCGAGGCACTGTCGGCGGGATAATTTTTGCAGCCCACACAATATGGAAGGCCCGTTTCTGTTAGAAACGGGCCTTTTTGTTGGGCCAGGGCTGTTATGCGACTATTGTGATGGAGAATAAAACAGGGGTGTGGTTGCGGGCCGGCTGGTTGCTGGCTGCCCTGCTGCCGGGGCTGGCCGGGTCAGCCGCCTACGCACAAGCGCCGGCCCCGCTAACCGAGGTAGCGGTATACCCCAACCCGGCGCACATTCGGGCCACGGTAGAGGTGCCGGCGGTGGCCGGGGTAACCCGCGCCACGGTTACGCTGGTTGATGCCCATGGCAGCGTGGTATTTGAGCAGCCGGTGAGCCTGACGGACGCTGGCGGCACTACGGAAGTGCCGCTGCTGGGCAAGGCCCCGGGCCTATACCGGGTGCAGGTGCAGGCCGGGGAGCAGCGCGTGGCCCGGACGCTGAAAGTGGAGTAAACAGTACCAGAACGATGTAGAGACGCGACCCTTCGCGTCTCCGCGTTGAACGACACCCACCCGATACCCAGACACCCGGCCGGCGCGGACGCCGAGACGCGGAAGGGTCGCGTCGCTACCTCGTTAGCGGTAGAGGCCTTCGCCGTTGTCGTGCTCGGTTTCCCAACGGGAAGGGTTGGTGAAGATGTAGTGGCGGATGCGGGTCAGCTCGTCGTCGGAGCGCACGATGCGGTCGTGGAAGCGGGGCTGCCAGTTGAAGGAGAAGCTGTGGGTACGGGCAAACGCGGTGACGCCTGACTTGAACCCGCGCAGCACCGAGGCCAGGTTCTGACGCTGGGCGCCGAAGCGGTTTTCGTAGGGCGCGGGCGGGCCGATGGGTTCGTTTTTATCAAAAAGTAGCAGGCCGTGGACGTGGTCGGGCATGAGTACGAAGGCATCGAGGGTGGCGAAGGGCGCGAAGTGTGGGATGCTGGCCCAGCCGCTGAGCACGCGCTGGCCCAGCGCGGTGGGGCGAACGACAGCTGCGTTCCAGTCGTGGCCGGGCACTTCCACGGTGCCGAAGCAGGGCTGCCGGCCCAGCGTGCAAATGGTGATGAAGTACGCGCCGCTCTGGCCGTAGTCGTAGCCGGGGAGACGGGTGGAAGCCACCCGGTAGGTACCACGGAATAAGTCGGGTTCGGCCATGAGGGAAAGAATAGATTCAGGAAGATAGGGTCAGAACGATGTAGAGACGCGACCCTTCGCGTCTCCGGGTCCGCGCCGGTGGGGTGTCGGGCGGGT
>JAYULN010000415.1:0-4114 GCA_043763525.1 Hymenobacter sp. | reverse complement strand
CCCCCTGGCCGTGGGCATCTCCCCCCCTGGCCGTGGGCATCTAGTGGTTTGTTGGGGTCGGGGCCGGCGGCCCCGCGCAGCTGCCCAAGGTCAGCTGTGGCCACCACCGCCAGTAGCGGCAGGCCTCACAGCCCCAGCCCACCCGGCACCGGCACGTCACTAGGCGCAGGGGCCACCAGCCACTCGCAGCGCCGGCCCAGGGCCGCAGCGGCGCGGGCAGCGCTCAGCGTGCCCCGGCTTTTCCCATTCCACACCACCAGCACCACGCTGGCCGCCGCCACTATGGCCCCGTTCCGCACATGGGGCGCAGCGGGGCCGTGGGCGCTATAGTCAGGCCGCAGCACCCGTAGCGGCACCCCATTGGCCCGCGCCCATTCCGCGCCCAGCGTGTCAGCCCCGGCCGCGCCGCCGCTCACCACCTGGTCAGGGGCCAGCTCCGCCAGCCGGGCCACCAGTGCCGCGCATTCCGTCACGCTCCGGCTGCCTACCACCGCCACCACCACCGCGCCATTTTTGCCAGCCTCTTTTTGCACATTTTTTATACTGCAAGTTACACATTATTGGCGCATTTTAATGTAAAAAGTGGATAACTATTGTTACCATTTAGTGTATCATTTGCACTGTTTTATCGTATATTTGTGTAGTATCCAGGGGGAAAGGCCCCCGGCGCTTTGCGCCAGCGGCGCGTGCAGGGCCCGGCCCGCACCGCAGCGCATTTCACACCTAACCCTTACAGGTCATGTTTACTCATTTTCAATTCGCAGAGCTGGCCGCCGCCGCCTGGTGTGGTCCCGCACTTCATACAGCCGGCGTCCACGTCAGCATCACCGGCCCCGTCAGCCGCCCGCAGTTCGGGGTTCATTATTTCGTTGCCCAGGCTGGCACCGAGCACGGTTGGGCATCCTATTTCTCGTGTGGCATTTCGTGCCCACTTGCCGCCATTGCCGCCGCCGTGGCCAGCTATGCGCAGGCCGCAAAAGAGCAGGCCGCCGGCGCGGTCATGCTGGCGGAGGCCACCGAGGGCCACGCCGCCCGCGTGTTGTCGGCTGCCGAGCAGGCATTCAGCGGGGCCCCAGCACAGGAGCAGGCCCCTGAAATTGTGTGCGTAGTATGCCAGGAGGGGCGCGATGCGCTAGGGCAGTGCGGGTGCTGCTACGTCCGCGCTTCCGAGCTCGCACATGCTGCTTAGCCCATGCGCCCCGGCTGCTCCCGCAATGGGGGCGGCCACCATGCAGGACCCGGCCCAGCTCACGCCCTACGAGGTGCTGGCCCGCACGCAGTCGGTCAAATACTACGCCGACCGGGCTTTGTGGGAGGTGCGGGATAATGATTTTGGCCCCGGCCGCTTCCGCAAGCTACTAGCCGCAGCCCGCCACCGTCAGACCGCCCGCGTCGCTTATGCCGCTGCCGCCGCTGCCTACCACGCCACGCCCAGGGCCGCCGCCGAAAGGGCCGTGCGCGCCACCTACGCCGCCAAATACGGCACCCCCATTCAGTAGCCACCGGCCCGCGCCACCGTTGCGCGGGCCCCTTCTGCCCCCGCTATGCCCGCCAGCCTTGCCCCTAGCTTCTCGCAGGTTGCCGCCGCCTGCTTTCCTCTGCCCGGCTGCTCGGTGAGCGGCTACGCCTTCGCCAACGGCACCCGCTACAACATCACCATTTACCCCCCGGCCGGCGCGGGCTGCCCCAGCCACTACCACGCCACCGGCCGCTGCTGCTACGAGGCCCTGGCCGCCGCCGTGCAGCTTTTCCACGCCAGCGCCCACGCCTACCCCGGCACCGTGGCCCACGCTCCAAAATAGCCGGCTTTTCAACCCTTAAAACCACTTTGCAGATGCCCCGCACCGCTACAACCTATCAACCCCATTTGCTCGACCCGCACAGCGCCACGCCGCAGCCGGTCAGCCCCGCCAACGGCAAGTGCTTCAAGCTGGCCGAGCTGTACGCCATGCTTGACTGCCGCACCGTCGACGTGGTGCGCCTCAGCCCTGAGCTGATTCTGATAATCGACGACGAAGGCAAGTTCCGCCACCCGGCCTTCCTCAATCTGCTGGCCACCTACCTCTGGTATCACCACCAGCCCGAAGCCAGGGGCCAGGACTCCATTGTGGGCCGCGCCATTCTCTGCCACGACAAGCAATTCAAATAAGAAAACGGCGTAGGGGCCGGCCGACAACTGGCCCCGCTTTTTTATCCCAATCACCGCACACATGGCAACCCCCAAAACCACCGCCGCAGCCGCACCCGCCGCAACCCTCACCGTCACCCCGCAGCCCAGCCGCGCCTACCTCACGGTGGCCGTGGACGAGGACAGCGGCGAAGTCACCGAAGCCAGCCGCTTCCGTTACCTGACCGGCCATCCGCGCCAGATTCGGTTCGACGCGAAAGCTGGCCAGTTCAACATCGGCGGCATCACCCCGCTCGGTAACGCGCTCGAATTCGTGCCGCTGGCGTGGCGCATCTTTCAGGACAACATTCTGAATATGGGCCGCAAGACGTGGGCCGAGCTGTTTTTTGTCGATGCCAAGGGGGCGCGGTTTGCGCCGTGCTGTTTCACGGCTACAGCGTCGAAAACCTCTACCGCCTGATTGAGCCGCTGTTTTACGACGACCTGACCCTGGCCGACGTGAAGGTAAAAATCAGCGCCGAGAAGAAGCAGACCATCAAGGACGAGAAAACGGCCACCTACTACATCGCCCAGTTCAGCTACACGCCCGCCGACCCGGCCGAGGTGCGGGCCCTGCGCGAGTTCGCCGAGGACTTCCCCATCTGGCGCGAAGAAACCTACACCGGCCTGGCCGACCTCAAGACCAGCGCCGGCTACGCCATACCCCAGGCCGACGAGCAGCCGGCCTTGCTCGAAGCGGCCGAAGCCGCGCCAGCCTTAGCTGCCTAGCCAGCGGGCGGGGCCAGCACCGCCACAGCTGGCCCCGCCCAAACCGGCGGCAGGCTTCGACGACACCGCCAGAACCAACGGGCCAGGCCCAATTCTCCAACGCTTCATTTCCTCTCTCATGCTGCAACTTCCCGAACTCCGCCAGGAGCAGCCCGCCAGCTCCCCCGACGAGGCCGCCCGCCTGCTTGAGTTGGCTCAGATGCTCGCCACCACCGCCCCGCTGCCCGACGTGCGCGACCTAGCCCCCGCCGTGCGCCGCCTTTTCCCCGAACCGGCCTACCAGGTCGGGTGCGGCGGCTCCCACATCTGGCTGCACCGCGCCGAAGGAGCCGGCCGCCTGGCCTGCATCATCGACCAGCACCAGTAGCCCGCATTTCCTCACCAACTCATTCCAAGCCCCATGTTCACCAACCACTGCCACCACGCCGGCATCACGCAGGAAGCCCACCGCGCCCTGCCCTTCATCTCCAATACCGACCTGACCGCAACCAAAAACCGCGCCCTCGGCATTACCCGCCAGCCCAACCCGCAGGCCCTGGCTTTCGGCGGCCACTTTCATACCGCCGTGCTGGAGCCCGACCAGTACCAGCGCACGACCCAGCGCGTACCCTGGCAGCAAATTGAGGACCTAGCCGCCGCGGTGCGCCGCCAACGCTTCTGCCGGGACCTGCTTTACCGGGGCCAGGCCGAGCAGACGCACACCGCCACCCATGAGGCCACCGGCCTCGTGGTGAAGGTGCGCCCCGACCTGATGATTACCAGCCCCAAAACCGGCCGCGTGGTGCTCGTGGACTTCAAAACCACCAGCGCCCAGGATTACGCCCATTTCGTCGGCACCATCGAGCAGTACGATTACGACCGCCAGGCTGCCCTTTACTCCGACCTGTTAGGCGCCGCCCGCTTTATTATCATCGGCGTGCAGAAGAAAAGCCCGTTTGAGGTGTGGCAGTTCGAGGCAACGCCGGCCCCCGGCCTCATCGAGCAGGGCCGCAAAAAGTACGAGCGGCTTTTACGCGCCTGCGTTGGGCGGCAGACCCCTATACCAGCCTTGGCTCTCTCATAATCCTTGCCTCTTGACTTAAATGCTTCGCAAATCAAGCCAGGTGTTTAAGTTAAGGCTGTATTAGACCTCTTTCCTAAATACGTATTACTTTTTCCAGATTGAGATTTACCAGTCCGCATACAATGAGCCAAATTTGCTTGATGTGATTTAAGTGA
>JAYULN010000414.1:0-10362 GCA_043763525.1 Hymenobacter sp. | reverse complement strand
CCGAATGGCCGGGCACGCGGCCCCGTCGAAGGTGAGCAGCAGCACTTGCTGGGGGTGGCTGGTTTCGGAAAACGACAGCGGAATTGGGGCCCCGCAGTAGCGAATGTGCGGCCGGCCGCCCACTACCTGCGGGCGGTGCAAGTGGCCCAGCGCCACGTAGTCGAAACAGGCGGGGAAGGCATCGGCCGTAATCTGGCCCAGGGTGCCCACATGAATGTCGCGCTCGGCATCGCCGGCCGTGCCCCCGGCCGCAAACAGGTGGCCGGTGGCCATCACCGGCACGTCGAGGGCGCGGTAGTGGCCCAGGTGGTCGGCCAGGGCGTGGTAGTGCGCCGCAATGCCGTGGCGCAGGCGCTCGTCGCGTTCGGCAGCGCTCTCGCCAGCCACCAGCTGCCGCACCTCCGCATCGCGCAGAAATGGCACGGCCGCCACCACCAGCCGGGGCACGGCCGCTCCGTGGGGCAGCACAATGCACTGCTCCAGATACTGGGCTGGCACGCCGCCCACCACCTGCACCCGCAGGGCCTTCAGCAACGAAGCGGAGGCGTTGAGCGTGGCGGCCGAATCGTGGTTGCCGCCCACAATCACCACGTCGTGGCAGGTGGCCGAGCTTTTCAGCCGCGCCAAAAAGGAGTAATACAGCTCGCGGGCCGCCGCCGCCGGGTTACCGGTGTCGAATACGTCGCCGGCCACCACCAGCACGTCCACGGCTTCTGCTTCAATGGTTTGCAGCAGCCAATCGAGAAAAGAACGATGCTCGGCCAGCCGCTCGTGGCCGTTCTGGAAGCGTTGGCCGAGGTGCCAGTCGGCGGTATGAAGGACGCGCATAAGGGAGAGATAATCTCAAAGATACCTAGGGCGCGGAGAATCGAAATGCGCTGGTAAGATTACAGGCCATCAGCGCAGATTGGTGTTGAAAATGATAGATTCTCATTGTTTGTGACTAACAAACTTGTTCACTATTATGCCCATAATCACAACCAGGTAAAATTGCCCAGTCAACCCTAGCAAAGAAGTGACCATCTTGGCGTTATGGCTGATTGGTAGTATGTCCCCGAAGCCGATGCTCGTTATTGTTACAGTACAGAAGTATGTAGTGTCAATAAAAGTCTTTGTGTGATAACTAAAATCGATATTGTTTAAAACATGGCTACCATCCGTCAAATACAAAATAAGGAAAGTTCTTACTGCAATTTCTATTATAAGTAGATATCCTGCTACTGAAGCGGAAATTAATGCTTTGTCTAGCCGGTGGGGCGAAAATAGAAATTTCGAAATGTTAAATAAAGTCAAAGAAAAAAATAATAAAACACAAATATTTCTGATTCCATCTAATGCGGTACTTTCATTAAAGTTCAGTAAGAATAAGTTTAGAAAAAAAGTCAAAAAAAGTAATACTCCATACGTTTTTGATACTTTGTTTTCTCTGTGAAAAAAGCTATTAGTTGCAGCAAGGTATAGGAATACTGTATTTAGGACTCTGATATATTTCCCATAAAAATAAATATCATGAAAAAATAAGCTTCCGTATAGATGAAATAGTAATGCAGCTAGTAATAATTCATAGCTATTGGTAAACAAAAAAGATTTACAATCCTTCGCAAAAGTAAAATTCAGCATAATGTCTAGTCAGGCAGTTCTTCGAGGTGAACGGGGTATTTAATTGGTATATCGTTCGGGAAAAGTATAGCCGCTATTTGCATATTTTGCAAATAGCGGCTATACTGTCGGTTACATAGTTCCTTCCGCCACCTAATGCACTGCCGGCTGCTGAAACTCCGTAATGGCCTCGCCTAAATCCAAAACTTCCGCGCCGGGCAAGGCCGCTTGCACGATGCTGGCCCCGGCCGCCGAGCGGTAGCCGCCGGCGCAATGCACCAGCACGGGCTTATCGGTGGGGATTTCGTGGGCGCGCTCGCGCAGCTCGGGCAGCGGAATGAGCAGGGCGTTTTCAAATACCGGTACCTTGGTTTCGGCGCGGTTGCGGATATCGACGATGGTGAACTGCTCGGGGTGCTGGCGCACGGTCTCCACATCGACGGTGGGGGCGGTGGCGGGCAGGGCGGCCGGGGCCAGCAGGGCACCCTTGATGTTGCCCTCGTAGCCGATTTTAGCGGTTTTGCGGATGACCGTATCGAGCGCAATCTGGGAGTCGGCGAGGAGGTAGAACTTCTCGGTGGGGCCGACGATTGAGCCGAGCCAGGTTTCAAACTTGCCGCCATCCTGGAGGTTGATGGCCCCGGGCAGGTGGCCGGCGCGGAACCTGGCGGCGGGGCGGGTGTCGATGAGCAGTACGCCGGGCTCTGGGGTGGCGCTGGCGGCCAGGTGCGGCACGGCCCGGACGCTGTCTTCGAAGCTGGGGGCACCCTGGCGGTTCAGCTGCACATCGTGGCCGAAGTACTTGGGTACGAAGGGCTGGTCTTCGAGCAGGACGCGGATAAACTCCTCCTGCGACATGGGTTGCAGGGCGTAGTTGGTTTTCAGCTCTTTGGCAATCGTGCTGTCGAGGTCGGGGCTGGTGGTTTTGCCGCAGAGCGAGCCGGGGCCGTGGGCGGGGTATACCTTGGTGCCGCCGGGCAGGGTCATAAGCTTGTTGCGGGTGCTTTTGTAGAGCTGGGCAGCCAGGGCCTGGCGCTGGTGGCCGCCCACGGCCTCGTCTTCGCGCAGGTCGGGCCGGCCCACATCGCCCACAAACAGGGTGTCGCCGGTGAATACGGCGCGGCTCTGGGCCAGCTCATCGAGCAGCAGGATGCTGATGCTGTCGGGCGAGTGCCCGGGCGTGTTGATGGCGTGCAGCTCGTAGCTGCCGATTTTGAGACGGTCGCCGTCGTCGAAGGTTTTGTGCGGGTACCTGGCTCCCACCAGCTTGCTGCAATAGATGGTGGCCTCGGTTTCCTGGGCAATTTCGAGGTGCGACGACACGAAATCGGCGTGCGGGTGCGTCTCGATTACGGCGATGATGTCGGCCTCGTGCTCGTCGGCAAAATCGTAGTAGGGCTGCGGGTCGCGGCCGGGGTCGATGACGGCTACCTGACGGCCGCAGCGCACGGCGTAGCTGGCGTGGGCCAGGCCCTTGTCGTAGAACTGTTGAATTTGCACGGCCGAGGCCGTGCTACTGGGGAGGGGAGGCATGGGGTTGCGATGTTAATCGGCAAAAATTGCCGGGGGTTCAGGCCAAATATAAGCAAGCCGCCGAATGCATCGGCGGGCCTGGCCCGGCCCGAAACACCAAAAAGCCCCAGCCAAAATGGCTGGGGCCGGGGCATTGGCGGCGACTGAAAGGAATTAGCCTTTGGCCTTCATCTTCATTTTGCCGTCCTTTATCTTGTCGTGGTGCTCCTCTTTTTTCAATTGAAACTTAGCGTATTGCTCCGGCCTGAGGATGGCCTTAAACTGGGCTTCGTAGCGCTCGTGGGCGGCTTTCATTGCGGGGCGGCCGGCTTTTTTGTCGGCGGCGTACTTGGTTTTGAGGGCGGTGGTTTCCTGTTCGCGGGCCAGCATCAGCTTCTCGACGCGGGCTTCCTGGTCGGCGTTCAGGCCCAGTTCTTTGGCCATTTTGCTGGCGTGGCGGTCGGCTTTCTGCTCGGGCGTTTTGGGGGTTTTGTGGGCGGCTTTGCCGCCCAGGCGCTGGTGCAGGGCAGTCTGGTTGGCATCGGAACCGGTGGTTTTAACGGCCTGGGCCTGGGCGCAGGCGGTGCCGGCGGTGGCAAGGGCCAGGGCGGCCAGCAGCAAGAGGTTCTTTTTCATGAGTTGGGAATAAAGGAAGGGCAATGAAAAGACCGAATCCAAATGAAAGCTTCGGGGCCGACGCAGGGAATGACAAGCGGTGTGCCAGAAGTGTCGGCGGGCAGCGCCCGCTGGCGGCAATCGACCTGGCGGCATTTTGTGCGGACCAAGCGGGGGCTTATTCCGGCGTGGGCAGGCCCTGGCCGGCGGCGCGGCGCTCGTGCATCTTGTCGCGCTGGTCATCCCGCATCGCATTGAACTTGGTGTACTGCTCGGGCGTGAACACGGCTTTGAGCTGCTCGTCGAACTTAGCTTGGGCGGCTTTCAAATCCTGGGTCGTGCCCATGCGGCGGCCGCCGGTGGTGCGCTGCTCGCGCAAAACCTGCATTTGCTGGCGCTGGGCCAGCAGCAGGGGCTGTAGCTTGGCCTGCTGGTCGGCGCTCAGGCCGAGCTCCTTGGTCAGGTACTGCGTGCGACGCGCCACCATTTGCTCGGGCGATTGCTGCATGCCGCCGGCTGGGGGCACGGTTTGCACGGTAGGGGCGGGGGCTTGAGCGAAGCTGGTAGAAACAGTAGTTCCGCAGGTAACGAAGAGAAACAGAAGCTTTTTCATGAGTAAAAAGAGGGAGTGAGTCAGGGTTGGATGCCGGGTAGCGGCACAAGTTTAAGGGCAATATCGGTAGGGGTGGGCAAGTAGTGCGCCCGGCCGGCCAAGGGCGGTGCTGCCCGCCGGAGCGAATTTGCTGCCTATATTTCGGACCCGTCGCTGCGTTGCGGGCCGGTTTCATTGGCCGGTGGCGTCCGATGGCTTCGTTTTATTTCCAAATTTATTTCACACTTCTTCCCCCTCTAAACTTAACACATGGCAAGTATTTTCGCCAAAAAACCTTTGGCCGTGCTTCTGGGCGAGGCCAACTCCACCGGGCACGGCACCCTGAAACGGACGCTGGGCGCGGGCAACCTCGTGGCGCTGGGCGTTGGCGCCATCATCGGGGCGGGCCTGTTTGTGCGCACCGCCGCCGCCGCCGCCCAGGCCTCCGGGCCGGGCGTGACACTGGCTTTCATCGTGGCCGCCATCGGCTGCGTGTTTGCCGGCTTGTGCTACGCCGAGTTCGCCGCCATGATTCCCATTGCCGGCTCGGCTTATACCTATGCCTACACCACCATGGGCGAGTTTGTGGCCTGGGTTATCGGCTGGGCCCTGATTATGGAATACGCCCTGGGCGCGGCCACCGTCAGCATTGCCTGGAGCGAGTACCTGAATAAGCTGCTGGAGGTGTTTGGGACGAGTATTCCGTACAATCTCAGCCACTCGCCCTTCGAGCACGCCCTCGTGAATGGCGTGGAGCAGCACGGCCTCATCAACCTGCCGGCGCTGCTGGTTATCGTGGCCCTGAGCCTGCTGCTGGTGAAAGGCACCCAGGAATCGGCTATTTTCAACGCCGTAGTGGTGGTACTCAAGGTCGCCATTGTATTGGTATTCATTGCGGTGGGCTGGCAGTTCATCAACCCCGCCAACCATACGCCTTACCTCATTCCGGCCGACCAGGCCCCCATTGGGCCGCACAGCTACGGCGAATGGAACAAGCACGGCTGGGGCGGTATCCTCGGTGGTGCGGCCATTGTGTTCTTCGCCTTCATCGGGTTCGATGCCGTGAGCACGGCCGCTCAGGAAGCCAAGAACCCCAAGCGGGACATGCCCATCGGCATCCTGGGTTCGCTGGCTATTTGCACGGTGCTGTACATCCTGTTCGGCCATGTGCTGACCGGCGTGGCCTCGTGGCGCGAGTTTGCCGACCCGGCCCTGGGCGGCGAGGCTTCGGTGGCCTACGCCATCCGGGCGCACATGCCGGGCTACGGCTGGCTGGCCACGGCCGTGACGGTAGGCATCCTGCTCGGCTTCACGTCGGTTATTCTGGTGATGCTCATGGGCCAGAGCCGGGTGTTCTTCTCGATGGCCAAAGACGGCCTGATGCCCAAGGCTTTCTCCGAATTGCACCCGCGCTTCAACACGCCCTACAAATCCAACCTGATGCTGATGGTGTTCGTGGGCCTGTTTGCGGCCTTCGTGCCCGGCTCGCTGGCCGGCGATTTGACCTCGTTCGGCACGCTGCTGGCCTTCGTGCTCGTGAGCATTGGCATCTGGATTATGCGCCGCTCCGACCCCGACCAGCCCCGGCCGTTTCGCGCCCCGCTCTCATCGCCCAGCCTCCCGCTGGTGCCCATCCTGGGGGCCGGTATCTGCCTGCTGCTGATTGGCGCTCTCGATGCGTTCACCCTGAAAGTGGCCTTCGGCTGGATGTTCCTGGGCTTTATCGTGTATTTCCTCTACGGCCGGAACAACTCCAAGCTCCAGCAGGGCATCGTGGTGGTTCCCACCGAAATGGAGGAAGAAGCCTTCATCAAGCCCGATAAAGACAACTGGTAGGCTGCCCGCCGCTACTGAGTAGAAAAAGCCCCGTCAGCAGTTGCTGACGGGGCTTTTTTGCTGGCGCTGGCTAAGCGGCAGCTTGCACCTCGCTTTTCAGCTTGAGCACCCGGTCGCCATTCTCCTGCACGATGACGAGGGCGGGGTCGGCGGCCGAGCCGTTGCGGTGAATTTCGGCCCCTTTGATGGTGCGTGAAATGGGTTCTTTGTGCATGGATTCGATTTTGCCGGTGGCCGTGCCGGTGCCGTATTTCCAGGTGACTTTGGTGCCTTTGCGCATGAGCGGAGGATGAGTGGAATCTCTGGAACGGATAAGCCTGGCAGCAGGTTAGCTGAACTTTGGCGCCGGCCGGCACCGGCCCTGGCGGTTGCGCACTCATGGTACGTTCCGGTCCGACGGCGGAGCCGTCCGACCGGTTGTCGGGCGCGCCACCCCTCCGAGGCACTTCAACGATTCCGTTCCCGCTGCAACCGGTCGGACGGCCCCGCCGTCGGACCGGAGCAGGTACACCATTGCGAAAATCGCGCTATCGCACCCCGTCCAGCAGCTTCCAGATGGCTTTGAACTGCGCCAGGCTGCGGGGCGCATCGTGAACTTCGGTGTTGGTGACGAATATTTTGCCCACGCGGGTTGCCGGGTCGAAAAACAAGAAGGTGCTGAGGCCGGAGTCGCCGCCGGTGTGGCCCACGGTGCCATTGCGGCGGTGCGCCCAGAAGCCCTGGTTGGGCTCGCCGGGGGCGAGGTGCTGGGGCAGGTGGCCAGCCGCAAACTGCGGCCGCAGCAGCGAGTCGACCGCTGCCGGGGGCAACGGAGCCCCGCCGGTGCCAGCCGGGTTGATGATGGCGTGCAGGTAGCGGGCCAAGCTGTGGGTGCTGGTTAGCAGGCCGCCGTCGGGGTAGGTGATGGTGTAATAAAGTGGCACGGCGCGGCCGCGCCGGTCGTAGAGGATGGCTAGCCGGGCCGAGTCGACTTCCGCATATAACCAGCCCGAATCGGTGAGGCCCAATGGTTGCAGAATGTGCTGGCGGGTGAACTCGGAGTAGGGCTGGCCCGTGGCTTTTTCGATTACCAGGGCCGCCAGCGCCGCGCTTTCGTTGCTGTAGGCGTAGTACGTGCCGGGCGCGTGGGCTACAAACCGCCGCTTGCTGTACCACTTACCGCCCACGCTCAGGGTGCGGCGCAGGTATTCTTCGCTGCTGATGGGCGTGGTGGTGCCTTTGGCGCAGGCGTGCTTGCCGTAAAAGCGCTGGTCGTCGGTGAGGCCGGCCGTCATGGTGGCCAACTGCCGCAGGGTGGTGGGTTTATTGATAGAATACGGGTTGCGGACCGCAAACGGCAGCAGCTCATTCACGGGTTGGTCGAGGCGCAGCTGGCCAGCCGCGGCGGCTTGCAGCAGCGCCACGCCAATCAGAGTTTTACTCACCGAGCCCACGCCCTGCACGGTGGCGGGCGTGTAGGGCGTGCGCCGCACTTTGTTGGCGTAGCCAAAGCCGTGCTCGTAAACAACGCCATCGGGCCGCACCATGGCCACGGCAAACCCCGGAAAATCGGACTGCTGCCACAGTTGACGCAGTTGAGCGGTGAGGGCTGCCGTGTCGGCCGGGGCCGGGGCGGTGGGCTGGGCCCCAGCGCCCAGCGAAACCGCGCAACAGGCGGCAATCAGAAAATGACGCACGGAGGGTAATGAGTGAGGGCCAAAAGTACCGACTCCCGGCAGCACCACCGGGAGTTGGCTTGCCCGCATGGTGCTGGCGAGGCTGCCGCCGGTGCTTGCGATGGTCGTTCAAATTGGTATTTTGCTGACTGATAATGCGTTTTAGGCAATGGCTGGTCGGGTTTGGCGTTGGCTGGGCGCGGTGGCGGGCGGGCGCTGACCGTACTTCGCCCCGCCGGCTGTTCTTTTGTGCCATGTACCCACGCGCGCTTCCCCTTCCCGGCGCGCCCCCGCCGATGTTTCGATTGCTGTCGCTGTTCCTGCTGCTACCCTTGTTTGCCTCTGCCCAACCGGCCGCTTTCGTGCCCGACGAGCGGGTCTACTACGGCCTGATTGACCGGGGCAGCGGGCGCTGCCTCGACGTGGCCAGCGCCAGCACCGCCAGCGGCGCGCCCGCCGTGCAGTGGGAGTTCACCCACGCCAACAGCCAGCAATGGCGCTTTGTGCCGCTGCGGGCCGGCAGCGAATACTACCGCATCGAGGCCCGCCACAGCGGCCAGTGCCTCACCGCCGACAAGGCCGGCGAGAGCATGGCGCTGGTGCAGCGCCCGTTTCAGGGCAGCGCCGAGCAGCAATGGCGCCTGGTACCCGCCGGCCCGGCCGGCAGCTTTCAGCTCGAAAACAAGAGCGAAGGCCGCTGCGCCGCCCTGGCCAATTCCGATAAATTCAACGGCACGCCCGTGCTGGCCCAGAAGAACAACGGCCGCGCCAGCCAGCAATGGCGCTTGTTTCGGCTGCGCCTGAACGTGCTGGAAGGCCTCGCGCCCTTCGGCCCGCCCCAGCTGCTGGCCGGCCCCGTGAACTCGCCCGGCAACGAAGTTCACCCCATCATCAGCCCCGATGGCAGTTCGCTGTACTTCGCCCGCACCAAGTTTGCGGGCAATGTCGAAGGCAACACCGACTCGGGCGATGCCTGGCTGAGCCAAAGCCCCGACAAAGGCCAGACCTGGAGCGCACCCACGCGCCTCGATGCCATCAACACGCCCCAGAACAATGAGGTGGTGGCCGTAGTGGGCCCCGAGGGCAACGCCCTTGTGGTGCGCGGCACCTACGAAGCCAGCCTTTTTCGCGACGAGGGCCTGAGCAAAGTAGCCCGTGCGGCGGCCACGGGCGTGCCCGGCAAGGGCGTGCGCCCCGAGGTGCTGCGCATTGGTAATTACTACACGGCGGTGCCCGGCGCGGGCTTTTTCGTGAGCCCCGACGAGAAAATCCTGCTGCTCTCGTTGGAGCGCGGCGATTCGGAAGGGGGCAACGACCTGTACATCAGCCGGCCCATTGGCGGCGGCGGCTACTCCGACCCCCAAAGCCTGGGCCCGGTGCTGAACTCGCCCGGCTTCGACTTCGCGCCCTGGCTCGCGGCCGATGGCAAAACCTTGTATTTCGCCTCGTATGGCCACATGGGCTACGGCTCGGCCGACTTATTTGTGAGCCAGCGCCTCGACGACAGCTGGAGCCGCTGGAGCGAGCCCCGCAACCTGGGCCCGGCCCTGAACGGCCCCGGCTTCAATGCCTACCTCAGCCTGACCCCCGACGGCAAAGCGGCCTATTTCGCGTCGTCGGCCACGCCCAACGGCACCAAGGACATCTGGCGCACCGGCCGCGCCGTGCCCGCCGACTCGCTGCCCAAGCCCGTGATGGCCGAAGTGACCGAAGCTTCGGCCCGCGCCTTTTTGAGCGGCCGCGTGCTCGATGCCCGCACCCGGCAGCCGGTACCAGGGGCGTTGGTGAAGGCTAATCTGCTGTCGAGCGCGGGCGGAACCCAGTTCAATGCCACCAGCAAATCCGACAACGTGGGCGGCTACCAGATGTCGCTGCTGCCCGGTAAATACTTTCTTACGGCCACCGGCGGGGGCTTTCTCACGGTTAGTGATACACTGGAGGCCAGTGGCTCGCCCCGGCGCGACCTGCTGCTGCTGCCCGCCGCCGTGGGCTCCAAAGTCGATTTGCCCACCATCCTTTTTGCCCAGGGCAAGGCCACGCTATTGGGCACGGCCTACGCCGAGCTGAACCGCCTGGCCATTGCCCTGCAAGCCAGCCCGGCCGTCGAAATCCGCCTCGAAGGCCACACCTCCAACGAGCCCCCGGCCGACAAAAACCAGCAGCTTTCCGAAGACCGGGTGGCCGAAGTGAAACGCTACCTCGTGGGCCGCGGCGTGGATGAAAAGCGGATTAATACCGTCGGCTTCGGCGGCTCGAAGCCGAAATATTCCAACGAGCGTGAAGAAACCCGCCGCCTGAACCGCCGCGTGGAGCTGGTGATTGTGAAGTGAGCCGGCCTTGGGGTGGTTTCCTAAACGGGGTACCGTGGCCTCTGCGAGTCCGCGCGTGGGGGGGGGGCAACGCGCGGACTCGCAGAGGCCACGGTACAACACCCGAATTAAATAACTGCTGTTACGCCGGGTCTTGGTTTAAGCGCCGCTGGGGGCGTAGCGCGAACGGTGTCGTTCGCGTCCCCGTGCCGTTCGGGTGGCTTTCCTGGCGCGGGGACGCGAA
>JAYULN010000413.1:0-1645 GCA_043763525.1 Hymenobacter sp. | reverse complement strand
CGCAATATTTTGCGTCTCGTCGTTGAAAGATTGGCATTGTGCGGTTATAACAACATCAGCAACGACGAGACGCAAGATGTTGCGTCTCTACATCATTCGACCTTGCTAAATCTACCGAAGCTGCGCCTGCTATTCCTCCGCCTGTTGCTTGCGCTGGCGCTGGCCCCTTTCCTGTTGCTCACCGCCTTCAATCAGCCATTTTTCGATGATTTCCGCAATGCCTACTGGGCGCGGGAACACGGCATTTGGGACGTGCAAAACTGGCTCTTTCAAACCTGGACCGGGCGCTTCACGTCCACCTTTCTCATGACCGTGCTCAACCCCGTTACCTACGGCTGGCTGGGCGGCGTGAAGGTGGTAGCGGCCGTCATGCTAGTGGCGCAGTGGGCCAGTATCGCGCATTTTCTGCGGGCGCTGTTTCATACGGCGTTGCGAGCGTCCTGCTCCCGGAGTACGGCTATTTGGACGGCTGCGCTGCTGCTGGCACTGTTTTGCAACGCCGCGCCCGCGCCGTTTTCCTTCCTCTACTGGTTTTGCGGGGCCGTGGCCTACCAGCTGCCGCTGATTGGCCTGCTGAACTTCGCGGCCCTGGCCATTCGGGCGGGCTGGGGGGCGGCGCGGGGGCAATGGCGCAGCGCCGGGCTGGCCTGCGGGCCGCTGGTGCTGGCCCTGGTCGGCAACGAGCTGACGCTCGTGCAGGCCGTGCCCGTGCTGGGCCTGCTGGCTTATGCCTTGCCCCGCGCCGCCCGCCCCAAGCTGGCCTTGTGGCTGGTGCTGGGCGGCCTGGCCACGGCCGTAGCCGTGGCAGCGCCCGGCAACTGGGCCCGCGCCCTGGCCATGGCCCCGCCCTCCGACCCACTGTACGCCTACCGTTGGCTGGTGCTGGGGCCGCGCACGGCCTATTCGCTGGTGCTTTTTCTAATTAAGCCAATGGTCAGCCTGAGCCTGCTGGCCGCCGCTGCCGCTGGTCTGGGGCTGGGTTTGCAGCACCGCGCCCCGGTTGCGTTCGTGCCGCAGCCTCGCCGCTTGTGGGGCCTAACGCTGCTGGCTTTTGGCATACTGAACAGCATCGGCTTTCTCCTCTTCCGCTACCTGATTGTGGGGGCACCGCTGATGCGCGCGCAAAATGAAATTTTGCTGATGATGCTGATTTCGGTGGCAGTGCTGGCATGGGTGGCAGCGCAGCAGTTGCCAGAGTTGGCTGCCTGGGGGCCGCGCCTGCTCGGCTACGGACAATGGCCGGCCGTATTGCTGGCAATATGCCTGATTGGAGCCGGGCACGTACCCGAAGCCTGGCGCGAGCTCGGCACCAGCGCCGAGCCTTTCAATGCCCAGATGCAGGCCCGGTTTGCCGCGCTACGGGCCGCCCACCGCACCGGACAGCCGGCAATCACGCTGCCACCGCTACGCCTGCCCTACGGCCGGGTACTCATTCCCCTGCGCCAATTCAGCCACGATATTGAATTTGATATCGACCTCACCCCCGGCTGCGAAGGCAACATCAACGGCGTGATGGAGCGCTACTTCGAGGTGCCCGACGTGTGCTGCGACGCGGACGCTACGCTTAATGAGGAATGAGGAATGAGGAATGAGGAATGAGGAATGAGGAATGAGGAATGAGGAATGAGGAATGAGGAATGAGGAA
>JAYULN010000412.1:0-4134 GCA_043763525.1 Hymenobacter sp. | reverse complement strand
CTCAGCTTTTTGCTGATGGAACCCGTGATTTTGCCGCCGTTGGAAACAATGAGCTGCTGAAGCTCGTCGCGGCTGTGCTGCTCGAACACGCCCGAAATAACGAACGTGAGGCACGCCAGGCGGTCGGAGGCCGGCACGGGGGCCTCGCCCGTCACTTCCAGTTGCGCGCCAGCGGTGCGGAGGCGCTCGATGAGGACGCGGTTTTCGGGCTGCTGCAACCAGTGCGCGGCGGCCACGGCAATTACGCCGCCTACCTCGGGCACGGCGGCCATGTCTTCGGCGGTGGCAACCATTAGCGCGTCGATGCCGCGGTAATGGGCAGCCAATTTTTGGGCCACGGTTTCGCCCACGTAGCGGATACCCAGGCCAAAGAGCACGCGCGGAAACGGCACCTGCTTGCTGGCTTCGATGCCGGCCAACAGATTGTCGATGCTTTTTTCGCCCATCCGTTCCAGCGTCACCAACTCGGGGCGGCGGGCGGGCAGGTCGTAGATATCGGCCGGCGTGGTCACGATGCCCAGGTCGAAGAGGCGCCCCACGGTTTCGGCCCCGAGGCCGTCGATGTTCAGCGCTTTGCGGCTCACGTAATGCTCGAGGCGGGCCTTGAGCTGGGGCGGGCAGCCGCGCTCATTGGGGCAGCGAAAATGAGCCTCGCCCTCGGGGCGCACCAGCGGCGTGCCGCAGGCCGGGCAGGCCGTGGGGTACTGAATGGGCACGGCATCGGCGGGCCGGGCGGCCAAATCAACGCCGGTTATTTTGGGAATGATTTCACCGCCTTTCTCCACGAACACCAGGTCGCCGAGGCGCAGGTCGAGGGCTTCAATCTGGTTGGCGTTGTGCAGAGTGGCGCGCTTCACGACGGTGCCGGCCAGCGCCACGGGCATGAGCACGGCCACCGGCGTGACGGCCCCCGTGCGGCCCACGTTGTAAAGCACGTCGAGAAGACGGGTGCGGCCGGCCTCGGCGGGGTACTTGTAGGCAATGGCCCAGCGCGGGCTTTTGGCGGTGTAGCCCAGCTGGTCCTGCTGGCGCAGGTCGTCGACCTTGATGACGATGCCATCGGTGGCCATGGGCAGGTCGAAGCGTTTTTTAGTCCAATAATGCACGAAATCCAGCACTTCGGCAATGTTAGCCGCCCGTCGCCAGGTATCCGAAACCGGCAACCCGTATTGGCTCAAGGCTTCCAGAGTGGCGCTGTGGCTGGCAAAGTGGCGGCCTGGCGTGAGCAGCGAATACGCGTAGAAGCGCAGCTTGCGGGCCGCTACCTGGGCCGAGTTTTGCAGCTTGAGGGTGCCGCTGGCGGCGTTGCGCGGGTTGGCCAGCAGGGCCTCACCGTTCTGCTCGCGCTCGGCGTTCAGCTCGTCGAACACCGGCAGGGGCAGGAACACTTCGCCGCGCACCTCGAAATCGATGGGCTGGTCGGGGCCGGGGCGCAGGGCCAGCGGCAGGGTTTTGATGGTCCGCACGTTGGCCGTCACCACGTCGCCACGAGTGCCGTCGCCGCGCGTCACGCCCTGCGTGAGCTGGCCTTGCTCGTAGCGCAGGCTCATGGCCACGCCGTCGATTTTCAGCTCGCACACGTAGGCGTAGGGCGCGCCTTCGAGGCCCTTTTGCACCCGCTCGTCGAACTCGCGCAGGTCGTCTTCCGAGTACGTATTGCCCAGGCTGAGCATAGGGTAGCGGTGCGCGGCCGTGGGAAACTGCTTGGTGATGGTGCCGCCCACGCGGCGGGTAGGCGAGTTGGCCAGGGCCAGGTCGGGGTGTTCGGTTTCGAGCTGGTGCAGCTCGGCCAGCAGCTGGTCGAATTCCTGGTCCGACACCTCCGAGGTGTCGCGCTGGTAATACTGGTGGTTGAGGTAGTGCAGGTGCTCGGCAAGGGCCAGAATGCGGTGTTGAACGGGGGAAGAATCGGTCATCGTTTGGTACTCAGTAGTCGATAATCAAACAAAAAAAACGTCATGCTGAGCTTGCCGAAGCATCTCTGCTGCAAGAGCAATTATTTACTGCTGCGGGAGAGTTGCTTCGGCGAGCTCAGCATGACGTTCTTTTTTTCAGGGTCAGGCGCTAAGCCTTATTCCCGCACCAAAACCCCATCGGCCAGAAAAGTGAGCTGCTGCTCATCCTGGGTAATGGCGGCCACTTCCTTATCCGTCTTGCCGGCATCTTTGGCGTAGTGCTGAAGGTCGGCTTTGGGCACGGTGCTGCGGTGGGCCCAGCCGCTCACCACTACTTCGTGGCCGCTAAGGTCTTTGGGCACAAAAAACGCGTAATCGCGGAAGCGCACGCGCATTTGCTGGCCGTCGGCGGTGGGCAGGGTCATCCAGCAGCCTTTGGCCTGGCACACGGCGCTGGCCTTGCCCACCAGCTTCACCTGGGCCGAATCGCGGGTGCCGAGGGCAGTGGCGAGGGCACTCATGGGCATGGCCCCGTCGGGGGTGATGGCCGCGCCGTAGGTTTGGCCGGGCGTGGCGGGCGGTACGCTGGTACTGGGGCCTTTCTCGCTCGATTCCTCCTCCTGGTTCATTTCCTCGCCCGAGCCCTTGGGCACGTCCGAATCGTGGCCGTTCACCTCTTTTTGCGGCCCCACCGGCAGCACCGGATTAATGGACGCGCTTGGTACGAAGCGCACCACCAGCAGAATCAGAACCAGTACGCCAACAAACGACAGCAGAAATTTCATAGGGTAAACGAAGAAAAATGGGTGGGATTTCGACCAAAAGTAAGCGGCAGCGCAACAACCGATTGCCGCACACTGCTGCCGCCCGGCAATCTATTGGCTGATGATAACGGCTTTGCCCAGCTTGCGGGCGTAGGTCATGCGGTGCTCGGCCCCGCCGGCCCCGGTGAAATCAAAGCCCACGGCAGTGGGGTCTTCGCGCAGCGACGACCAGATTTTGGTGTCCAGCTCGGCGGGCTGCTCGGCCCCGGCGGGCACGGCGGGCTGCGAGAAGTGGCCGGCGGCGAAGAAGCTGTTCATGCCCTGCAAAATGGCAATTTCCTTCTCACGCACGCTGGCCGACTGCGGGTCGCTCAACTCCTTTTCGCGGAGCAGGGCGAGGGCGGGCAGCACCTCGTGGCGCAGCGTATCGCCGGCACTGCTGAGCACGATGAGGTGGGCCTGGCCGGTGATGATACGAGGGCCGCGCAGCTGAAGCACGAAATTATCCTTGGTGGCAGGGTCGGAAAAAACGTGGGTGGCGCTCACGGTATTGAGCACCGTGGCACTGCCGACGCGGGTGCGGTCGCCCGGTTTGGGCGGGATATAAGTGGTGCGGGGGTCAACGATAGAGCTGCTCACTTCGCGCTCGGTACTCACACAGGAGGCCAGTTGCAGGGTAAGGCCAGCGGCCAGCAGTACAAGACCGGTTCGGGTACTTCTAATAAAAGTAATAAGAGGAGTGGTTTTCATGAAATGGAACGCGGCACTAAAAGAATGCTAATGAACAAAGGTACGTGGATAATAGGAGGTCGTAAATATGTATTTCTTAACTAAGCCTTGGTAATA
This sequence comes from Hymenobacter sp., assembly GCA_043763525.1. Lineage (GTDB taxonomy): Bacteria > Bacteroidota > Bacteroidia > Cytophagales > Hymenobacteraceae > Hymenobacter. The sequence continues at coordinate 629 of JAYULN010000412.1, read as the reverse complement.
AACTGGCAAGCGGGGGGGATACGGCAAAGCCCCGGCGCGGGGTTGCCCCGCTCCCACTGCCGCCCGGCTCAGAACAAGCCTACTTCAACGCCCAGTACCCAGCGGGGCAGCTCGGGCCAGGCCGCGTAGCCCGCACCAAAGGCGGAGGCCAGGCGGCAGCGCCCCACGAGGGCGTAGCGGTCGAAACCCAGGCGGGCCCCCACCCCGCCGGTCCAGCGGCGCAGGTAGGGCAGGCCGCGCTCGGTGGTTTCGACGGAGCCGATGCCGGGGCCGGGGTCGTCTTCGGTGCTGTGGCTGGTGCCGGCCACCCCGCCGCCGCCAGCCAGCAGGTCGAGGTAGCTGCCCACCGCGTTGCCCCGGCGGCCGACGTTCAGGCGCAGGCCCAGCTCGGAATACAGCTGGTGCAGGCACAGGCTTTCGCGGTGGTGGGGGGCGGCGGTGGGCACGGTTTTCTGGTCGTTCTGGGCCAGGTCGTAGCGCAGGTAGGCGTAGCCGAGGTCCAACGTAACTGCCACGGCCTGGGTGAAGCGCACCTTGAACCGGCCGCCGCCGCGCAGCTCGGAGGAGCGCAGGCCGTAGCGCAGGGCCGCGCCGCTGCCGGCCGGCCCCGCCACCAGCCCGTAGCCCAG
>JAYULN010000411.1:0-1649 GCA_043763525.1 Hymenobacter sp. | reverse complement strand
GCTGCTGGATACGGGGGAATTACCGTCCGGCCCTATCATCATCAAGGCAGGTTAATTCCAACTCATGATTTTTCCCCAAAACCCGCGCCCCAAGCGTGAGTTTCGTATTTTTAGCCCCATAACAACTCCCCTTACCTTCTCCTTCTCTGATGAGCAAGCACTTCGCAAATTTCTCCGTCGCCGTAGTAGCGGCGGCTACCCTGCTGGCCGCTCCGGCCGCCCATGCCCAAATTACCACGCCCCAGGCCAGCCCCAAAAGCACCGTGATGCAGCGTGTGGGCCTCACGGACATTACCATCGTATACTCGCGCCCCGGCGTTAAGGCGCGGCAAATTTTCGGTACGGTGGTGCCATTTGGCAAGCGCTGGCGCACGGGTGCCAATGCCACCACCAGCATCAAGTTTTCGGACGATGTGGTGATTGAGGGCAAAAAGGTGCCGGCCGGCGAATACGGCCTCTACACTATCCCGAACAAGACAGAGTGGATGGTGGTGCTGAACAAAAGCCTCAAGCAGGGGGCCGATGTCGACGGTTTCAAGGACGACCAGGACGTGGCCCGCTTCACCATCAAGCCCTATAAACTGGGCAGCAAGCTAGAAACCTTCACCATCAACTTCGCCGACATTACCCCCGCCACCGCCAACGTGGCCATGGAATGGGAAATGACCGGGGCCAAGTTCAAGGTTACTGCCGACGTGGACAGCAAGGTAATGGCCCAGATTGACGAGAAAATCACCAAAGCTGCCAGCTCCGCCCCCGCCGACCTGGCCTCGGCCGCCGTGTATTACTACGACAACAACAAGGACCTGAAGCAGGCCCTGGCCTGGATGGAGAAAGCCAATGCCGCCGAGCCCACCAAGTTCTGGAACCTGAACACGGAGGCCAAAATTCGCCTGAAAATGAAGGATTACGCGGGTGCTACGAAGGCTGCGGAAGCTTCTAAAAAAGCGGCTTTGGCGGCTACACCGCCCAATGGTGAGTACGTGAAAATGAACGAGGAGCTAATGGCGGAGGCCAAGAAGATGGGCAAGTAAGGCTCACAGCAGCGCGGTTCCGCGGAGCCGCGCCGCCAGGATGTCTACGGCAGCACCTTCACCACCAGCTGCGAGGCGTGGGCCGACGAATGATACAGCCGGTGCGTAGCGGCCTGAAAATCGGCCTCGTCGGCGTTGTAGATGTTATCCACGTACTTCTGCGGGTTCCTGTCCACCAGCGGGAACCAGGTGCTTTGCACTTGCACCATCATCCGGTGGCCGGGTTGGAAGGTATGCATCAGGTCCTGCACGGTGAAGGGCACGGCGGTGACCTGACCGGGCGTGAACGGCTCGGGCTTGGCGAAGCTGTTGCGGAAGCGGCCGCGCATCACCTCGGAGCGCACCAGCTGCTGGTAGCCGCCGAGGTGAACGGCCGGGTTGAGGCGCGGGTTGTCGGGGGTGTTGTCGGGGTACACGTCGATGATTTTCACCACCCAGTCGGCATCCGAGCCGGTGGTGGCCACTTGCAGCAGCGCCTGAATGGGGCCGGCCAGGGTGAGGGGCGCGGTGAGGACATCGGTTTGGTAGGTGAGCACGTCGGGGCGGCGGCTGGCGAAGCGCTGGTCGTCGGTCATGTACTCGCGGGTCATGCCCGTGGCGGTGGCTTCGGTGAAG
>JAYULN010000410.1:0-22243 GCA_043763525.1 Hymenobacter sp. | reverse complement strand
ACGCACTGATTGCGCCTCCGCTTCAGCAAGAGACTTCAGCTGCTTCAGCAAAGGCCCTTTCCAAGCAATCAGTCAAGGTGGTGCGTAACAGCAGTTATAAACTGTGAATTAGTGGCCAGAGGTTCGACCAAATCAAGGACCAAATCAAGGACCAAAACATTGCCAGTCCACAAAAAAACCGAAAATTAGCCGCTTTTCATAGCTGCGGCCAATTTTCGGCTTCCCGATTCGCACATCGCGCTGGCAGCCAGGGCCGCACGGGCTTACTCGTACTGAAACGTAATGGGCAGCGTGAAGCGTACCGGCACCGAACGATGGTTCTGCATGCCTGGGGTCCAGGCGGGCATTTCGCGCACTACGCGGGCCGCCGCCTCATCAGTGCCGTAGCCAAGGCCCTTCAGTACCGTCACGTCGCTGATGCTGCCATCGGGTTGCACCACGAAGGTAACGAAAACCCGACCCGAAACCTGGGCTGCCAGGGCGGCTGCCGGAAAGCGCAGGTGTTTCTGTAAGTAGTGCTGCAAGGCCGAGCGGCCGCCCACAAAGTCGGGCATCACCTCCGCAAAAACCAACGGAGCCGTCGGGGCCGCCGCTGCCGGGCGGCTTGAGTCGGTGCTGGGCACAGCGACCGCCGCAGTACCGGTGCTGGCCCCCGTGGTATTCTCGGCTCCGGGGGTAGGCGGCCCGGCCTTGCCGTTGTTGGGCGGCAACGCGGTTTCTGCGGTGGGCCGCACCGTAGCATCGGGCACTACATGGGTTTTAAATTCGGAATGCGGCCGCACCATCATAGCCGGCTGAATGGTCGCATGGGGCAGGACGGGTTTAACCTTTGGCAAATCATAAACCTGCGGCTTTGGTTGCGATAAATCCGAGATAACCGGTGGAGCTACCACCACTTCCGGGAAAAAGTAGTGGACAGCCAACGGCAACAGCAAGGCACCTGCCGTAACCGCAATAGCCAGCGCTGAGCCAAGGTGCCGCTGATACGATTGGCGCAGCTGAAACGCGCCATAAGCTTGGTTGCGGCTCTCGAAGACAATATCGTCGAGCGAGCCAGTGAGGAAAGAGAGCGTAGGCATAAAGGCCGCAATGGGTTGAAGTGAAACAATCGAACCCAAGCCACGCGGGCGGGGACCCGCCGCCGCTGGCTTGTTCACGCACAACGCGGCATAACTTTAAGATAGTATGCAAGCATACAAAGTTTTTGTAGCCATTTCAGCCCGAGCTCCAACGAAAAACCCCGAACCAGACCGGAAGGCCTAATTCGGGGTTTGTGGTAGTTTCAGCCTAAACCGAAACGGGTACCTTACTGAATCTTAAAGGTAATCGGCACCGTGAACGATACGCTAACTGCGCGGCCGTTCTGCTTGCCAGGGATGAATTTAGGCAGCGTTTTCACTGCCCGAACCGTCTCCTCGTCCAGGCCGGAACCCAGGCCTTTTACCACCTTCACATCCGATACGTCGCCTTGGGCATTCACCGTGAAGCTAACGAAGATGCGGCCTTCAACTTGGTTGCGGAGCGCCAGCGGAGGGTACTTGGTGGCCTTTTGGATGGCTGCTACGATGGCCCCGTTGCCGCCGCCGCCGGGCAGTTGGGGCATCTGCTCCACGTAGGTATACACCTTGTTTTCCACTACTTCTTCCACCACCTTGTCGCCGTTGCCGGAGAGTTCCGACAGGTCCGGAGCGTCGGTATTGCCTTTTACGGTCACGGTAGATACGGTTTTGTCTTTCAACTCCTCCTGGTCCGGAACCTCTTCCTTCTTCACTTCCTCATCCTTTTTCACTACCGGAGGGGTGAATTTGATGGTGGTAAGCTTGGGGGGCGGGGGGGGCGGAGCCTCGGGAGGCGGCGGGGGGGGCGGGGGCCTGGTCTCGTCCAGGGGAGGAGCATCCATCAGCACGTTCTCCTGGAGGTTTTTCTTGGGCTCCTTCGGCATTTTATCCTTCAGGAACTGCGCGATGAGCGGGAAGAAAACCAACAGCGCGAACACCGCCGTGGCAATAATGAGAGCCCGCGTGACGTGCCGCTGATACAAGCGGCGCAGCACGTAGGCCCCATATGCCTTATTACGGCCTTCAAAAACGATGTCGTTCAGGCTGGCCTTGGCAATTTGCGCATTGTCCATCATAGGGCTGATTCTTTAATAAGGTCCAGGTCTTCTTTGGGTACCTTCACCAGCGCATACTTCTTCTGGTCCGTGATGTTCATCTCGTCCAGAATGTCCACCATGTTTTTGTATTTGGCATCTTCGGTGGGCTTGATGAGGATGATGGGCTCCGGCTGCTGGCGCTGGCGACTCAGGAGAACCTGGCGGATGCCGGCGGCCGAGAAGTTCGTCACCTTCAACTCCGGCTTCTGCACCGTCTTGTCGAGCGGGGTATTGAGGCCGAAGTAGTAGTACGCTTTGTTGTCTTTGCCGAGGATGATGGTCATGGCCTGCGAGGCCTTGATTTTCGTATCCTCCACATCGTCGGTCTTCTTCACCGGCATCGTGAGCTGCATCACGTTGGGCTTGGCGAAGGTGGTAGTTAGCATGAAAAAAGTGAGCAGGAGGAAGGCCAGGTCCACCATCGGGGTCATGTCGATTTTGGTCGACATTTTTTTGGCCCGCTTCTTCCCACCTTTTCCACCAGAGGTGTCTTTGGCTTGAATTTCTGACATGGGACTTACGTAAGTGAATGGATTGGGGAAATAGTCAGCGGCATTGGCTAAATGTTATTTCGTAGCCACCGGCTTATTCTCCATATCCGTAATGAGATTGAAGCGGTTAATATCCTTCTCCTGAAGCACCTTGATAACTTGCTGCACGGTAGGCACATCGGCATCCCCATCACCTTTGATGGCAATGTAAGTGGGCTTGTGAAAGATGGCCTGATTGGCAGTACGAGCAGCCATTACCCAATCAACCAGCTGGTTGTTGAGCGAGTCGAGCGGTACACCGGGCTGCTTGGAATTCACCTGCTTACGCGCTTCCTTATCCATGTTCAGATAAGAACCAAGCTGGTTGATGGGTAGTCCAAAATTTGGCAGGTTACTGAATTCCTTGGCTTGCGCCGCGGTGAAGTTCACGCCATATTTTGCTCCTACCTTTTGCAACGCCTGAACTTTGGTTTGCGGAGCATCGACGCCAAAAAATACTCGCTTGTTTTTATCAACGGTGAGTGTGATGACGTTGTTTTCGGGCAACTTAATGTCCGAAATAGACGAGGGGGTATCCACCACCACAGTCTCTTCGGGGGCGAATTTGGTGGTGAGCATGAAGAATGTCACCAGCAAGAAAGCCAGGTCCACCATCGGTGTCATATCGAGCGACGGCGAGGTACGGTGCGGTTTAACTTTAGGCATTGCGAGGTGGGGGTTAAAAGGGGGCGACTCGCTCCGGAGAACGAATCGCCCCGCGTTTTAGTGCATCAGCAAAGAGCCAGCACACGGAAACTAAACCGTGCGGGTCGAAGCGGTAGCCGTGCTGCCGTGTTGGCCAGCAAACGTCTGGATGATGCTGAAGCCGGCCTCGTCGATGCTGTACGTCAGCTCGTCAATTTTGCTGGTGAAGTAGTTGTAAGCCACGATAGCCAGAGCCGAGGTACCGATACCCAGAGCCGTGTTAATCAGCGCTTCCGAAATGCCGTTGGCGAGGGCTACGGCATCGGGAGTACCGGCCTGCGCCAGAGCGGCGAAGGCGCGAATCATGCCGAATACCGTGCCGAGCAGACCGGTCAGGGTTGCAATCGAGGCGATGGTCGAGATGATAACCAGGTTTTTCTCCAGCATGGGCAGCTCCAGGGCGGTGCTTTCCTCGATTTCCTTCTGGATGGCGAGTACCTTCTGGTCGGTGGTCATGTTGTTCTCACGAATCATCTCGTTGTACTTCATCAGGCCGGCTTTCACCACGTTGGCTACCGAGCCTTTCTGCTGGTCGCAAGCGGCGAGGGCACCGTTGATGTCGTTGGCGTTCAGCTTCTGGCGCACGATGCGCACGAAGCTTTCGATGCCTTTCGAGCCTTTAGCCTTGGCGATGGTGAGCATGCGCTCAATCGAGAAGGTGATAACGCAGAGGAACATGGTGAGCAGGAACGGCACGATGAAGCCACCTTTGTAAATCACGCCGAGATAATCGCCGGGGTTAGGGTTATTTTCGTTGTTGCCGCCCTGGAAATGGCTGGCATTGCCGAACACGAATTTATAGACTATGTAGCTGACGACGAAGGCCAGGATAATAACCAGCACGGAGAACATCGAGGCACCACCGCTGCTTTGGGCTTCGGCTTTGGCGGCCGTTGCGGCGGGCCGTGGGCTCGTATTCATGGCATTTTTCTGTTCCATTATTCCGGAGTGTTTGGGGTTGTTGTGTGAAGTAATTGAATTGGTTGGGTAAAGAAAAAGCAAAAAGTTGGTTGGAGGCGCAGCGCCAGGTAATTATGGCAATTTGAAATCCCGTCCTGGAAGGGTTAGAATTGCACTTAACGTAGCCCAAGCTACACACTGAGTCAACTTAGCTGAGCAAACCTAACTATAAAGCGCGGCCTGACCAAAGAAAAATTGGTCGAAGCCAACAGAAAGGCAAGTAGAATGAGATAGAAACAGGGAAACGCTAATTGCCGCTATTGGGTTGGGTTGAGCGGCGTTTGGCTTGTTCCCAGTACACATCCATCTCGGCCAGGGAGAGGTCGGCGAGGTGCTGGCCGTTGGCCGCCGCCGCAGTTTCGAGGTATTGAAAACGGCTGATAAACTTGCGGTTAGTGCGCTCAAGGGCTTCCTCGGGGTTGATGCCGGCAAAGCGTGCAAAATTGACCAGCGAAAAAAGCAAATCGCCGAATTCATCGGCGGCTTTTTCGGCGTTCATCCGCTCCGGATTACCGTGGCTGTACTCGTCGCCAAATTCTGCTAATTCTTCGCGCACCTTTCCCCAAACTTGCTCGGGCTGCTCCCAGTCGAAGCCGGCACCGCGGGCTTTTTCCTGAATGCGCATGGCTTTCACCAGCGCTGGTAGCGAGGTGGGCACGCCGCCGAGGACCCCGGTTGTGTTACCTTGTTCTTTTAATTTGAGCTGCTCCCAATTACGCTTCACGGTTTCTTCGTCGTCGGCCTGCACATCGCCGTAGATGTGGGGGTGGCGATAAATGAGCTTTTCGCACTGGGCGTTGAGCACGTCGGCGATGTCGAAAGCACCTTTTTCGGCCGCGATGCGGGCATAGAAAACGAGGTGCAGCATGACATCGCCCAACTCCTTTTTCAGGTCGGGTAGGTCGTCGCGCAGAATGGCATCACTGATTTCGTAGGTTTCCTCGATGGTGAGGTGGCGCAGGGTTTGCAGGGTTTGTTTTTTATCCCAAGGGCATTCGGTGCGGAGGCGGTCGAGCACGTCGAGCAGGCGGCCAAAGGCTTCGAGCTGGGCCGGCCGGCGGGTGCTGGCTAACAGAACACTGGGGGCTGATGCGGGGTTTTCCATTGTATCAAAGATAAATGCCCGTGCCGCCAACCGGCGGCTAATGCCTAATTTTGGGCTTTCAAAAACTCTACTCCGTGACTTTAATAAAATCTATTTCCGGCATTCGCGGCACTATTGGCGGGCCCGTTGGGCAGGGCCTTACGCCACTCGACGTGGTGAAATATGCGGCGGCATACGGCACCTGGGTGAAGACCCAAGCCACAGACAGCAAGTTGATTGTGATTGGGCGCGATGCCCGCATCTCGGGCGAGATGGTGAGCCGCCTGGTGGCCGCCACGCTGCAAGGCCTGGGCCTCGACGTGTGCGACCTTGGCCTGAGCACCACGCCGACCGTGGAAATGGCCGTGCCCGCCAAGAAGGCGGCTGGGGGCATCATTCTCACGGCCTCGCACAACCCCAAGCAGTGGAACGCGCTGAAGCTGCTGAACGCGACGGGCGAATTTATTTCGGAAACGGACGGGCAGCAAGTGCTGGCCTCGGCCGAAAGCGAGGACTTCGACTTTGCGGCCGTGACGAAGCTGGGCCAGTATACGACGGATAATACTTTCCTCAAAAAGCACATTAAAGCCATTTTGGCGCTGCCGCTGGTGGACGTGGAGGCCATTCGGGCCCGCAACTTTCGGGTGGTGGTGGACGCGGTGAACAGCTGCGGCGGCTTTGCCGTGCCGCAACTGCTGGAGGCGCTGGGCGTGATGACCGTGGAGAAGCTGCATTGCGAGCCCACTGGCGACTTCGCCCACAACCCCGAGCCGCTGCCCGAGCACCTGCGTGACATTGCCAAGGTGCTGGAAAAAGGCGGCTTCGACCTCGGTATTGTGGTAGACCCCGACGTGGACCGCCTGGCGCTGGTGAGCGAAAACGGCGAGATGTTCGGCGAAGAATACACGCTGGTGGCCGTGGCCGACTACGTACTGAAAACGCTGGGCGGCGGCAATACCGTGAGCAACCTGAGCAGCACCCGCGCCCTGCGCGACGTGACCGAAAAGGCCGGGGGCAGCTACGCCGCCGCCGCCGTGGGCGAAGTGAACGTGGTGACCAAAATGAAGGAAACCAACGCCGTGATTGGCGGCGAGGGCAACGGCGGCATCATCTATCCCGAGCTGCACTACGGCCGCGATGCCCTGGTGGGCATTGCCCTGTTTCTGACGCATCTGGCCAAAACCGGCCTCACGGTGAGCCGCCTGCGCAACTCGTACCCCGGCTACTTCATCTCGAAAAATAAAATCGAGCTGACTTCTGATATCAATACCGACGACGTGCTGGCCCAGATGGAGAAGCGCTACGCCAAGCAGCCCGTGAATACGATTGACGGCGTGAAAATCGAGTTCGACAAGGAGTGGGTACACTTGCGCAAGTCGAATACCGAGCCGATTATCCGCATCTACGCCGAGTCGGATTCCAACTCCACGGCCGAGTATCTGGCGCAGAAAATCATTGGCGACATCAAGGAAATTATTGCCGTGAAGGCCTAGTTGTTGGTGCATGGTGCTTAGTGCCTGGTGCTTGGTGCCAGACATGAATGCCAGGCACCAAGTACCACGCACCAACATCCTATGCACGTTTACTTCGACAATGCCGCTACCACGCCCCTCGACCCCGAAGTGCTGGAGGCCATGCTGCCCTTTCTCAGCCAGCACTACGGCAACCCGAGCAGCTTGCACGGGCCGGGCCGGCAGGTGCGTGCGGCCATCGAAAACGCCCGCAAAACGGTGGCGCACCTGCTCAATGCGTCCCCGGCCGAAATCACCTTCACCAGCGGCGGCACCGAGGCCGACAACTACGCCGCATTCGGCAGCGTGCGCACGCTGGGCCTGAAACACGCCATTACCTCGAAGCTGGAGCACCACGCGGTGCTACACCCCTTGCAGGCGCTGGCCAAAGCGGGCGAAATCGAGCTGCACTACCTGAAACACGATGCCCAGGGCCAGTTCGATTTGGGCCACTTAGAAGAGCTGCTGGCGGCAAACTCGCGCACGTTCGTGAGCCTGATGCACGCCAACAACGAAATCGGCAACCTGAACGACATCGCCACCATCGGGGAGATTTGTGCACGGCACGAGGCCGTGTTCCACACCGATACGGTGCAGACGATGGGCCATTACTGGCACGACGTGCAGCAGCTTGCAACCCACTTTTTGGTGGGTTCGGCGCATAAATTTCACGGGCCGAAGGGTGTGGGCTTTCTCTACACCCGCAGCGGAATGCAGGTGAGCCCGCTCATCCACGGCGGCTCGCAGGAGCGCAACGTGCGCTCCGGTACCGAGAATGTGTACGGCATTGTGGGCCTGGCCAAGGCGCTGGAAATTGCTCTCCATGACGTGGCAGCGCATCAGGCTCACGTACGGGGCTTGAAAACCCGGTTCATTGAAAAGCTGCGGGCCGAGATTGAGGACGTGCAGTTCAACGGCCTGTCCGAACACGCCGACCATAGCCTGTACACGGTGCTGAGCGTGAGTTTGCCGCCGTCGGATATCAGCGAAATGCTGCTCTTCAACCTCGATATCAGCAAGGTGGCAGCTTCGGGCGGCTCGGCTTGTACCAGCGGGGCCCAAACCGGCTCGCACGTACTCGAAGCCCTGGGCTGCGATGCCGACCGGGCTACTGTGCGCTTCTCGATGAGCAAGATGAATACGGCCAGCGAGGTAGACTACGCCGTGGAACAACTGGCGAAACTGTACCGACCGCAGCTGATGAAGAATTGACGCTTTGCTTAATGAGGAATTAAGAATGAGGAATGAAGAATTTGAAATTGGGCCCAGGTGGCCGAACTTCCTCATTCCTCATTCCTCATTCCTCATTCAAAAATTCCCGGTAGCGCCGCCGCCGCCGGATTGCCCGCCGCCGAACTCAAACTGGTGGCCAACGGGCGCGGAGGGCGCGTGGGCAGTCTGCGCCTGAATGAGGTTTTCGAGGTTGAAATGGCGGGGCTCGTCGTCGGGTAGGGAGGTGAGGCCGAAGCGGGCGGGGCGCAGGGCGCGGAGCAGCGCCCCGGCCAGTAAGGTGAGCACCACCCCGGCTAATACAGCGGCTATTTCGGGGGGGAGCAGCGAGCGGTAGTAGCGCAGGGTGTAAAGCGAAAAGCCGACCGTCAGCAAACCCATTAGCAAGGTGGGGCGGTCGGCGCGGCGCAGGCCGAGGACGATGTAAAGCAGCGGAATACCCGCCGTGAGAGTATAAAAAATGGGAGCGAAAGGCACCTGCACCGACTCGTAGAGGCCGTGCAGCGCGGCGTTGCCCTCGCGCACCACCAGGTAGTTGCCGCCGAGGTAAAAGGTTGCCAGGCCCAGTAATTTCAGGGTGAGCAAACAGGTGGCGTAGTAGTCGGCCAATGGGGTATTGGCCAGGCGGCGGGCCAGGGCGCGGTATATAGCCAGCGTGCCGGCGGCGGTAGCCATTAGTAGAAATGGCAGTAGGGTTTGACCTAAGGCATTTGTGACCCCGAACAAAGAAACCAATAACAACGTGGCTACAAATGCTGCTACTGTGACTACTGCATCGGCATAGCGAACGGCCGCTACAACAAAAATGGCCACCACAAGTAAGAGCCCCAAGTAACTATTGCCAAGGTTGAGGTGGTATGCACCGCTTTCCGGCCACAGGTAGGTGTAGAGAAGATAATAAATCAACCCAACTGCGGAACCTGAGCCGGCATACAGCAAGGCATTATCGGCTCCGCAATGGTAGAGCTGTCGGTTTCGGATTACCATTTCCAGGAACAGAAAACAGGCGACGCAGTACAGCACGCCAGCCGCAAAGGGCGACTCACTACCGGTAATCAAAAAGGAAAAACCGCCCGCCATACCCAGCCCCAGACAGGCGAACAGGAACAGCCCCACGCGCAGGGGCCACACCGGCCGGTAGTAGTCGAGCGGATAAGCGGCTTCGATGCTGGCCAGCTGCTTTGCGCTGAGCAGCTGCTGGCGCTGCCAGCGCGCGGCCCGCTCGCGCAGAGCGGTGCGGAAGGCCCAGTCGGGGTTATAAGCTTGCCACTTCATGGTTGCGGAGGGAATGGGGGCGTGGCGGGGGCAGCGGGGGGGGCACGCATTATTTTTTTCAGGTTGATGAAAAACAGCACCACGCCCAGGGCCGAAAGGGGAAAGAAGACGGTGAGCGCCAGCCCGACCGATTCGCCGGGCAGGGTGGTGATAATCTGGCCCAGCAGGCAGCTAACCGCGAAATACGCGTAGCCGGCGGCCAGTATCAGAAACCAATAGGACTGCGTGCGGCGGGCGTACCAGAACAGGCCCGCGCACAAAGCCAGCATCAGCAGCGTGGTGCCGAAGCCCACGAAACCCTCGCTGTTGAAGGTGGCGTGCAGCAGCCAGGTGGCCAGCGCGCCCAGCGCCAGGTTGCTGCCCAGCAGCAGGTAGGTGAAGGCAAAGTGCGCTTTGCGGTCGTAATATTCCAAGTAAAAGCCGGCGGCCATCAGCACCAGGCCCAGGCCGAAGGCGGCCGACTGCACCCGGTGGTTCCAGAAATCATTATCGGTGAGCACCGGGAGCGGGCTTACCGTGAGGCCGACCCACGCCGCCAGCGCCGTAACGCCCATGGCCAGCACGCCGCGGTGGTCGAACCAATAGGCCAGCGGCAAAAACACCAGCGCCGGCACGGCCGTGGCCAGCCCGTAGCGAGTACCAAATACGTGGTACTGGTACTGCACGTAGCCCTCCAGTATCACAAACAGCAGGCAGGCGAGCAGGAGCAGATAGTCGGCCCCAACCGAGGTTTTGGGGGCTATGCCCCAGGTAAAAGGGCCCCGATGCCGCGCCGCGTAGCCGAAGCAAGCGGCCATGAGCACGGCAATGGTGGCAACGATAACCCCGTGCCCGATGCTGTTGATGTGCTGATACACGAGCACGCCCAGGCCGCCAGCCAGCAGCGTAATGCCCAGGTAGAGCAGCGCCCGCAGCTCGTAGTGCAACGAAAATGGGCGGGCCCGGTCGGTGGCGGAAATGCTGGCGGCCTGGTCGGGTGGCAGTAGGCCGCGGGCCTGCAGGTCGGCCAGATAATACTCGGAGGGAGGCGAGGGCATTGGGTGGTTGGGCGTGGTGGCTCGGCCGCAAGTACGTCATTCGATTGGGGAATGAGACAGGGCCCAAACCGGCACTTGCGGGCCGATTGACTATTTTTCGCCGCGCTTCATAAGGCGAAGCAACAATTTCCTCCGCACCATGGCCGACATCAACATTCAACGCAAAAAATCTTCTCCCAGCCCGTGGCTGCTGGTGCTGCTGGCGGCCGTGGCCCTGGCGGTGGGCGCGTATTTTTTCCTGCGGCCCGCGCCGGCTGATGAGCCCCTGCCGCCCGATAACACCGGGCAGGCAACGGCTCCTGCCGATACCCTGGCCCCCGCCAATTCTGCTGCATCTGCTGGCATGGCCGACTCGGCCGCCCCAACAGCAGACGCAACCGACTACACCCCGGCCACGCTGGCGGCCCAGGCTGCTACCAACCCCGCCGCGCCCGACTTCGCCCTGCACGGCCTCCAGAAGCTAACCGGCGTGCTGGTGGCCCTTTGCGACCGCGACGACCTGCGCGACCCCACCACCACGGAGCAGCGCGACAACCTGACCAGCGCCACCAGCCGCCTGGGCGAGGCCAATGCCAGCCTGCGTCCTGGTTTCGTGGCGGCGGCCGGTCTCATCCGTACCATGCAGCAGAAAGCGTATCCCGAGCTGGAAGGCCCGGCCAACAACTTGGTGCAGTTGGCCGGGCAGCTCTCGGGACGCAGCGCCACCGCCGCCGAGCAACAGCTGAATCAACAGTTTCTCACCCAGGCCGCCGCCGCCGTGCGTGTCCTCAGCGAGCCAGCCCGGTAAAGGAGGTTCTGGTTGTTCGTTTCTGGTTGCTTGTTTCTGATTTTCAGCGAAATTGCCCTTTTAATAACTGATGTTACGCTGGGCCTTGGTTCAAGCGCCGCTGGGGGTGTAGCGCGAACTTTGCAGTTCGCGTCCCCGTGCCGTTCGGGCGGCTCTACTGGCGCGGGGACGCGAACTGTAAAGTTCGTGCTACACCCTACCGCGTAACATCAGTTAATTTACTATGGAAGACCAGAAGACGAACAACCAGAGACAAACAATCAGCAATCGGAAACCAACAATCCCAATATGGAAACTCTCGTGTTGCGCCGCCTGCGCGACCTCACCGATTTTGAAGTAGCCGATGGCAATCCCGACGTGCGCGGCTGGACCGTGCGCGGCCGCGATGGCCAGGCCCTGGGCACGGTATACGAGTTGATTGTGGACCCCGAGTCCCTGAAAGTACGCTACCTCGACGTGGAGCTCGATGCCCGCTACCAAATCAGCGAGTATGCCAACCATATTCTGCTGCCCATCGGCGTGGCCTCGCTCGATGCCGAGGGCGACAACGTATTCGTGCCCGCGCTCGATGCCAAGTTGGTGCTGGACTACCCGCCCTACACCGAAATTCAGATTACCCGTGCCTATGAAGATGCCATGCTCCGGGCGCTGGGCCTGGAGCAGCCGGCAGTCGCCGACCCGTTCTACAACCGGGATTCCTACAACGCCGACAACTTCTACAGCCGCCGTCCGGCTTCCTGAGGTGCGGCCGCGCTACTGCCGCACAATGCGGCGCGTAAGTACCTGCCCATCGGGTAGCCGCAGGCTCAGCACGTAAATTCCAGGAATCAGTCCCAGGGTTTCGACGCGCACTGCGCCCACGCCGGCCGGTGCCGTAGTTACCGAAAATTGCTGCCCCAAGGCATTGTAGCAGCGGATTTCGGTGGGCAGCACGTTGCCGCTCACGAATAGCGCCCCGGTATTTGGGTTAGGATAGATGGTGAAGTCGGCCGTGGTGGCTGGGCGTGTGGCGGTTACCGTGCGGCTGGGCGTGGCCAGCCAGATGGTGGCATTGAGCAGGATGCGGGCGTGGTCGCCGTTGGCCTCGGCGGCCCAGCCGTCGTACAGGTTGTTGCCGGGGGCTCCGGAGCCGTCGTCGGGCGGCGAAGAGTCGCCGAGGGCGGCCACGCGGCCCCGGCCGTAGCGGGCGTGGGCCACAAGGGCGCCGGTGGTGCCGGTGGTAGCTGCACCGGGCTTGAACAAGGCCCCGCGCACACTGGCGTTCACCGCCGGGAATAGGCTCAGGCTGGCTCCGTTGTGGTATTCCATGGCCACGGGGTTGCCGGCGGGGCCGTGCAGCAGCGAATCGGCAGGAGCTACGGCCGCCCCCACGCCCGTGGTGAAGGTGAGGTTGTTGAGGTCGAAGGTGATGCCGAAGGGATTGGCCTGCACCGTGTTGTTCGTCATTAAATCATTCCAAATGGCAGGCGAGTCCCAGCCGTCGCCGTTGCGGTCCGAAATGGTGTGGTCTGAAATCATGAACAGGCCGCCGCCGTTGCGCACGTAATTGAGAATGGCCGTTTTTTCGGCCGTCGTGTAGCGCGTGTTGGGCTCGTCCACGATGTAGGCCGCGTAGTTGCTCAGGTCCTGCGCGTTGGTCGCGTCGTTGTAGCTGATGCGCCCGCTGCTGGGCAGGGTCTCCACCTGGTAGCCGCGCTTCACCAGCGCAATGCCCCACGACGATATCGCGCCGGTCCAGAAGGTTTCGGGCGTGCTGGCCGTGATGGTGCTTTGGGCCGGCGTGGGCAGGCGCTGCGGGCTGCCGGCCACGTCGGCATCAATTACCCAATCGGCATTGCCGGCCGTTTGGGCCTTGGTGGCATCAAACAGTATTTTGACGGCCGACTGGGCCTGGGCCGGCCCCCCGGCTACCACGCAAAAGGCCAACAGTAAGAAGTAACAAAACCGCATACACCTGGGAGTTAGTTGAGAGAATAGCCTCAAAGTTACTACGGTTACGCGCAATGCGCTACAGCGCCAGGACCACCGGGCCGGCTACTGCCGCCGAATCATGTTCGCCACGGCCTCTACCCACTGTGGCTCCGAGTTCAGCGATGGCACCAGCTGCCAGTGGCTGCCGCCGGCTTCCTCAAACAGCTCCTTGAATTCTTCGCCCACCTCGATGGTCGTTTCCAGGCAGTCGGCCACGAAGGCGGGCGAAAAGGCCAGCACGTTTTTGATGCCTTTGGCGGGCATTTCCTTCAGCACCTCGTCGGTGTAGGGTTGCAGCCAGGGGTCGCGCAGGCGGCTTTGCAGGCGGCTCTGGAAGGCCACCGTGTACTGCTCCGGTTGTAGGCCGAGGCCGTCCGCTATCAGGCGCGAAGTGGCGAAGCACTGGGCGCGGTAGCAATACTGGTTCTGCGGGGTGAGGGTATCGCAGCAGCTGCCGAAGCGGCAATAGTTGGTGGGGTCACCCTTCTTTACGTGGCGCTCCGGAATGCCGTGGTAGCTGAGCACCACATGGTCGTAATCGTGCTTGGCCATCTCGGCCTGGCCGCGGGCCACGATGGTGGCAATAAAGCCCGGCTCGGTACCAAACTGGCTAATGAAGCTGATGCTGGGCACAATCCACCAATCTTTCACGATGTCCATCACCTTCTCCTGCACCGAGCCCGTGCTGGCCGAAGCATACTGCGGGAATAGCGGCAGCACGATGATGCGCTCCACGGCCGCCTCCCGCAATTCTTCCAGCGCCCTCTCGACGCTGGGCTTCTGGTAGCGCATGCCGAAGGCCACGACGTAGCCCGCGCCCAGCGTTTCCTGTACTTTTTTCTGGAGGTCGAGCCCGTGAAACAGCAGCGGCGAGCCGCGCTCGGTCCACAGCTCCTTGTAAATTTTGGCCGACTTGGGGGCCCGCAGCGGTACCACCAGCCCCTGAAACAGCGGGTAGCGGATGGCGGCCGGCATGTCCACCACCCGGCCGTCGGTGAGGAATTCGTTGAGGTAGCGCCGCACGTCGGGCGTGTTGGGCGAGTCGGGTGTGCCCAGGTTGACGAGCAGCACGCCAATGCGGGCATTGGGCGAAGTAGTGGGATTCATTGGGGGCAAAGTTCGGGAGCAAGCGGCAGGGTGTAGCGCGGACTTTTAGTCCGCGAGCGGTTTTTTCCAGACGCGGACTAAAAGTCCGCGCTACAGCCTCCGCTCAGCAAACAGCCAGCCGCAAGCATGGTTTCAACCAGCCGGCCACTGGCTCGGTTTCAGCCCCTCCTTAGCTTTTTCGCCCCGCAAGCCGTACCTTTGCGGCCCTGATTATCAAACCCATCCCTCGTGAACCCCGAAATTAAACCCCACCGCGCCGGCTTCGTGAGCATCATCGGCAAGCCCAACGTGGGCAAGTCCACGCTCATGAACGCGCTGGTGGGCGAGCGGCTCAGCATCGTTACCAGCAAGGCCCAAACCACGCGCCACCGCATCCTGGGCATCCTCAACGGCGATGATTTTCAGCTGATTTATTCCGACACGCCCGGCATCATCCAGCCCAAGTACGAGCTGCACAACGCCATGATGTCGTTCGTGTACTCCTCGTTGGAAGATGCCGACGTGGTGCTCTTCGTAACCGATATCTACGAGAAGCACGACGAGGAGCCGGTCGTTGAGCGCCTGCGCAAGATGACGGATACGCCCATCATCCTGCTGGTCAACAAAATCGACCAGGCCAACCAGGAAGAAGTCGAAGCCAAGCTGGCCTACTGGAAGGAGCAGTTGCCCAACGCCGCCGAGGTACTGCCCATCTCGGCCCTCAACCAGTTCGGTACCGACGGCGTGTTGCAGCTCGTGATGGAACGCCTGCCCATTCACCCGCCCTATTACCCCAAAGACGAGCTGACCGACAAGCCGGAGCGCTTCTTCGCCGCCGAAATGGTGCGCGAAAAAATCTTCAAGCTTTACAAAAAGGAGATTCCCTACAGCTGCGAAGTTGTCATCGAAGAGTTTAAGGAAGAGGAGGACATTATCCGCATTCGCGGCATCATCTACGTCGAGCGCAACTCCCAGAAAGGCATCGTCATCGGCCAGGGTGGCGAGGCGCTGAAAAAGGTCGGCACCTGGGCCCGCGAGGAAATGGAGAAGTTTTTCCAGAAGAAAGTCTTCCTCGAAATGTATGTGAAAGTGAACGAGAACTGGCGCACCGACCCCAAGGCGCTGAGCCGGTTCGGGTACCAGTAATAGTGCCTGGTTGTTGGTGCATGGTGCTTGGTATTCGCACATGAAAAACTAAGCACCACGCACCAATAACCAAGCACCAATAATATTCCGACCATCTACAACTAACACACCCCGGGCACTGCCGAATCTAGGTCGGGTCGGCGGCTGGGGCCACACCATATGTCAACGCAAAACACCATCGCCATCGTGGGGCGGCCCAATGTGGGCAAATCCACGCTATTCAACCGCCTCGTGGGTCAGCGCAAGGCCATCATGGACAACGAGAGCGGCGTAACCCGCGACCGCCACTACGGCTACGGCGACTGGATTGGCAAGAACTTCACCGTGATTGACACGGGTGGTTACGTGCATAATTCGGAAGATATTTTCGAGGGCGAAATCAACAAGCAGGTGAAGCTGGCCATTGAAGAGGCCGACGTGGTGCTCTTCATGGTGGATGCCGAAGCCGGCGTGCATGGCCTCGACGAGGAATTTGCGCATGTGCTGCGCCGCTACATCGGCAAAAAGCCGATTTACCTGGTGGCCAACAAGGCCGATACCAACCTGCGGGCCAATGGCGTGGGTGAGTTTTACGCCCTGGGCCTGGGCGGCGACGAAATCTTTGCCATCAGCAGCGCCAACGGCCACGGCACGGGTGAGTTGCTCGATGCCGTGGCGAGCCACTTCGACGAGCCTGGCGTGGAAGAGCCGGAGTCGGAGATTCCGCGCATTGCCGTGGTGGGCCGCCCCAACGTGGGCAAATCCAGCCTCGTGAACCTGCTGCTCGGCGAAGACCGCAGCATCGTAACCGACATCGCCGGCACCACCCGCGACTCCATCTCGGCCCGCTACAACGCCTTCGGTAAGGAGTTTATTCTGGTGGATACCGCTGGCCTGCGTCGCAAAGCCAAGGTGAGCGAGGACATCGAGTTCTACGCCAACATGCGCAGCCTGCGCGCCCTGGAAGAGTGCGATGTCTGCATCGTGATGCTCGACGCCAGCCGGGGCATTGAGGCGCAGGATGTGAACATCATCACCCTGGCCGACAAAAACCGCAAGGGCATCGTGATTCTGGTGAACAAGTGGGACCTGGTGGAGAACAAGGAAACCAATACGTCCAAGGATTTCGAGGCGAAAATCATGGAAAAGATTGCGCCCATTGCCTACATCCCCGTCATTTTCATCTCGGTGCTGAACAAGCAGCGCGTACACAAGGCCATCGAAACGGCCATTGAAGTGTACCACAACAAGCGCCGCAAAATCCCAACCTCGCAGCTGAACGACGTGATGCTGAAGGAGATTGAGAAGTACGGCCCGCCCGCCCTCAAGGGCAAGATGATTCGCATCAAGTACGTGACGCAGCTGCCCACGCACAATCCGGTATTTGCCTTTTTTGCCAACCTGCCGCAGTACGTGCAGGCCAACTACACGCGCTACCTCGAAAACCGGATGCGCGAGCATTTCGATTTCACCGGCGTGCCCATTGGCATCGTGTTCCGCAAGAAGTAGGGGCATTAGAACGGCAAGCCAGCGCGTCATGCAGAGCGCAGCGAAGCATCTCTACCGCAGTCGCTAATCCCTGACGTTGTAACGATTGAGTTAGTGGCGACGGTAAAGGTGCTTCGCTGCGCTCTGCATGACGTTTGACGAGATGGCCTGCCAGGCCAACTCATGCATCCTTCATAATTTTTTGCTTTCGGCGGGTTACCTATTGCTAAGCTCGGGTATAAAGCCCCGAATTTGAAGTTTTGCCTTGTGCTGGCTTCGGATGTTAACTGAAATTTTACTCTACAACAAAACCAACCCCAAGATGAAAAAAGTATTGTTCCTCGCCCTGGCTGCTGCTTCGTTCTCCTTCACCGCTTGCGACAGCAAGAAAGAAGATGCTCAGGAGCAAGTTGGCGAAAACGTAAAAGAAGCTGGCGAAGCCAAAGCTGATGCCATGGAAGACAAGGCTGATGCCGTTCGCGACTCGGCTGATGCCAAAGGCGAAGCTATCCAGGACAAAGCTGACAAAATGGATGCTGCTGCTCCCGCTGCCGGCACCACCACCACGACCACCGAGGTTAAGAAGTAATTCTTGCTTTTCGTGTAAAAAAAGCCTCTCTGGCAACGGAGAGGCTTTTTTGCGTTTGGCCCGGAACCGGCTACACCGTGGTTTCGGGCATACCGAGCCGGCGGTTCAGCAGGCCATCCACTACCTCGAAGAGGCGGCGCGGCTCGTAGGTGCGCCACGCGAGGTCGTCGAGCTCGCCGCCGAAGTTGATGTAGTTGTCGACGTTGTACTGGCGCATTTCGCGCTGCACGTGCTCTTGGAAATTTACGCCCGCAATCCAGCCATCTTCCACGTCCTCAAACCATTCTTCGTAATAGTCGTCGTCGGAACCGTGGAAGTTGAACACGTTTTCGCCCACCAGAATGAACTTGCGGATGCCCTCGTGCACCAGTACGTCCACGATGTTGCGCTTGAGCTGCATGATGTCGTTTTCGATGGCATCGTTCCACTCGCCGATGAATTCGAGCACGGCAATGCCGTCGTCGTAGTCGGCGTAGAGGATTTTGAAAAAAAGCGTTTCGGAGCCCAGGCTATCCCACTGCGGATGAATGTAGTAGCCGTAGATGGTATTGGTGTAGGCTTCGAGGCTGTTTTCGGCTTCGAAGAGCGGCGAGCGCGGGTCTTCGGAAGCTGAGTATTGCTCAATCCAGTTGTAGTGGGGTTCGATGGTGTGCATAGGTAGTTTCGGAGCACCTGCTTGGCTTGTGTCCTGCTAGAAACGCCAGAAGCTCCGAATCGTTCGACGGGAAAAATAAGCCCGTGAGGCACAAGCTAAAGCATATACTACTGCCGGGCATTCAGCACCGCCCGCACGCTGCCGTGCTGCTTCAGCAAGGCGGCGGCCTCGGCTGCGCCAATCCCCAGCTCGTCCATCAGCATCAGCTCGCCGCGGTGTACCAGCTTCTCGTTCGATAGTTGCATGTCGACCATTTTGTTGCCCTTCACGCGGCCCAGCCGAATGAAGGTGGCCGTGGTTAGCATGTTCAGCACCAGCTTTTGCGCCGTGCCGGCCTTGAGACGGGTGCTGCCCGTGAGGAACTCCGGCCCGGTTACCACTTCCACCGGGAACTCGGCGGCGGCGGCCACGGCCGAGCCGGCGTTGCACACCACGCAGCCGGTGGCCAGGCCCGCTACCCGCGCCCGGTTCAGCCCGCCAATAACGTAGGGCGTGCGCCCCGAGGCCGCGATGCCCACCAGCACGTCCTTGGCGTTGATGTCGTGCGCCAGCAAGTCCTGCCAGGCTTGTTCGGCATTGTCCTCGGCACCCTCCACGGCCTGCCTAATGGCTTTATCGCCGCCGGCAATGATGCCAATAACCAGGCTGGCCGGCACGCCGAACGTGGGCGGGCACTCCGAGGCATCCACCACGCCCAGCCGCCCGCTGGTGCCCGCCCCGATGTAGAACAGCCGCCCGCCCGCCCCCAGCCGGGCCACAATGGCCTCGACCAGCGCCTCAATTTGCGGCAGGGCTCTGGCTACGGCCTGGGGTACGGCATGGTCGAGCTGGTTCATGCCGGCCAGCAGGTCGGCCGTCGAGAGGTTTTCGAGGTGGTTAAATTGGGAGGGGGCTTCGGTGGTCATGCGCGGGAATTATTTCACTGCTGTTACGCAATGCCTTGGTTTAAGCGCCGCTGGGGTTGTAGCGCGAACTTTGTGGTTCGCGTCTCCGTGCCGTTCGGGCGGCTTTACTGGCGCGGGGACGCGAACGACACCGTTCGCGCTACAACCTGCCGCGCAATAGCCGTTATTTCAACAGACCAACAACAGGGAAATTATCGAATACGTTGGCCGTGTGCGGGGCATCCTTGTCCAATTCGGCGGTCAGGTCCTGGCCGGCCCAGTGCTCGTAGTGGTTGCCGCGCCGCCAGAGGCGCGAGCGGCTCACGTCGTAAATCCGGCCCAGGTAAGCCACCCAAATTTCGTCGCGGTCCTGGCCGTTGCGCAGGGCGAGCTGGTTTTTGGTGTAGGTCTTCGTTGTCAGTTGCTCGTTGTCGGTTGTCAGGCTCATGGCATCTCCAGCAAGGAATAGGTAAGTTCTAACCTGATGTTACGCACTGATTGCGCCTCCGCTTCAGCAAGAGACTGCAGCTGCTTCAGCAAAGGCCCTTTCCAAGTAATCAGTCAAGGTGGTGCGTAACAGTAGTTCTAACAACTGACAACGAACAACTGACAACTAAAAACTTACCCCAGCAGCGCTTGCAACCGAATCCAGCGCTGCGGCAAGTCGCCCTGCGAAGCGTTCAAATAATCCTCATACGTGCAAGGCACCACGCGCTTCACGGCGTTGTCGCCGAGGCGTTCCACCTCCATCCACCACTTTTCGGCGCGGCGCGATTTGTAGAACACCAGCCGGTCGGGGTTACCGGGCAGCACCACGGTGTAGGTGAGGAAACGGAAAGTGCCAAAGCCGGTTTCGGGCTTGCGGTGATAGAAGCCCTCCACAAAGTACCAGAGCATGGTGGCCAGGGTGGCGGCGGCCAGGCCGTGGGGGTCCTGGTCGGCGCGGTAGCCGTAGAGGCCGAAGGAGCTGAGCTGTTCGTTGTGGCCCGCGTACCAGCACAGCTGGGTGGCTTCCTCGTTGCCCAGGCCGAAGGGGTTGGCGGGGTAGTAGCCGGGGGCGTCCTGCCAGCGCAGGGCGGCAATATCCACGCTCATGAAATCGGCCTGGCGCACCAGTGGCTCGGCCTGGCGGCGGTCGGCCCGGACTTCACCCACGCTCATGGTTTCAAAATGCAGCTTTTCGAGGGCCACCAGCACTTCGGGCGGCGTGAGGTACTGCTGGTGGGCCAGGTGAGCCAGGCTGAACACGAAGTTGGGCTCATGCACCAGCAGGCGGCGCAGGTGGCTGTCTTCGGGCGGGGTGCCGGGGCCGGGCTCGGCCATGTCGGGGCGGGCATCCACCACGGCGAAGCTGATGGGGCGGTCCTGGGTTTCGTAGGCCAGAAACTGGCCGTAGTCGAGGTCGTGACTGCCGCCGAGCAGCACGGGCACGGTGTTTTCTTCGAGCAGCGCCCCAATTATTTCGCGCAGGCGCTGGTAGGTGTCTTCCAGGGTGAGGCCGGGGCGCAGGTTGCCCAGGTCCACGAAACGCACGGTGCCAGTACCTTTTTGCAGCTGGTAAAAGCGTTGGCGGACCTCGTTGGCCCCGTGCCGCGCGGGAGCGGGCGGGCCGGCGGCACTGCCGCGCCACTCGTCCAAGCCAATAAGGGCGAGGTCGGCGGTGCGCCAGTCGGGAAAGGTTTCGGTGAAGCGGGTGGCGTAGGCCGCCAGCGTGGTAGGCGCGGGCACGGCGGCAGTCAGCGTTTCCGGCAGCGGGTCAAAAAACAGGGCCAGGTTCATTGGAGACGGAAATGCGAGTGCCCAAAATTACAGATAAAATGCCCGTATTCGCGTGATTTTGGCCATTTTTGTCTAGCGCTCAGCGTCGGTTCCTCTTTTTGTTGGCCCGGCGAGCGGGCTCCTGACCGGGCAAGCATTGGCTTAGCCAAAAAAAAGCTCTTTATTTAAGCGGAATTTCACCTGATACGCTTTTCAACCCCACCCATGGACGTTCGTCGCTCATTCGATATCCTTGCCCATCAGCTCGCTACTTCACCCAAAAAGGATGCCTTGGCGGCCAAAATCGACGGCCAGTGGGAGCCCGTCAGTAGCCAGCAGCTTCAGGACCAGGCCAACCTCGTTTCGCTGGGCCTTGTGGCGCTGGGCCTCAAGCACGGCGATAAAGTAGCCATCATCAGCATGAATCGCCCCGAGTGGCTGATGGCCGATTTCGGCATTGCCCAAATTGGGGCGACTAGCGTGCCGATGTATCCGAGCATCACGGTCGAAGACTACAAGTATATTTTCAACGATGCCGGCGTGCGGGCCGTGTTCGTGGCCGACGTTGAGTTGTTTGAGAAGGTGAAGAAGGCCACTGCGGGCTTGAATATTCCCGTCGAGAATATTTTCACCTTCGACAAAATTACCGGTGCCCGCCACTTCAGCGAGCTGCTGGAAATGGGTAGAAAGGGCAACCCCGCCGACCTGGAGCCCCTGAAAGCTGCCGTGCAGCCCGACGACCTGCTCACCATCATCTACACCAGCGGCACCACCGGCCAGCCCAAGGGCGTGATGCTCAGCCACGACAATATTCTGAGCAACTGTCGCAGTTCGCAGCGCTTTGTGCCCGTTACCAAAGACGATACAGCGCTGAGCTTCCTGCCGCTCTGCCATATTTTCGAGCGCATGGTTACCTACCTGTACCTGTACAACGGCGTGAGCATCTACTACGCCGAGAACATGGACGTGATTGCCGACAACCTGCGCGAGGTGAAGCCCCAGATTTTTACCACCGTGCCGCGCCTGTTGGAGAAAGTGTACGACAAAATTGTGGCCAAGGGCCACGAGCTCGAAGGCGTGAAGAAAAGCCTGTTCTTCTGGGCTCTGGATTTGGGCCTGAAATTCGATACCCAGAAAGACCAGGGCTTCTTCTACAACACGCAGCTGGCCCTGGCCAATAAGCTCATCTTCAATAAGTGGCGTGAGGCGCTGGGCGGCAACCTGCGCTGCATCGTGAGCGGGGGCGGGGCCTTGCAGCCGCGCCTGGCGCGGGTGTTCTGGGCGGCCGGCATCCACGTAATGGAGGGCTACGGCCTGACGGAAACCTCGCCCGTGATTGCCGTGGGCGGCTTCGAGCCCGAAAACAACATGATTGGGGCCGTGGGCCCAATTGTGGACAACGTGCAGGTGAAA
>JAYULN010000409.1:0-4146 GCA_043763525.1 Hymenobacter sp. | reverse complement strand
TGGGTGCCTTTTTTGACAATCGCCTGCAAGTTGGCGGCATCGGCAGGCGGTAGGTTAACGGGTTTGGCGAGGCGGGGCATCCGCAAAAAATGGATGGTGTCCACTCGTTACTTTTACAAACGGAATTAAGTTGTCAGACCACTAGCTATACTCGTCACGAAATGGGTTGCGCGTCGAGAATATGATATTTACGGGTTAGGAGGGACGCGAGGTCTTGGCCAAACTCGGGGAGTCGGTCGAAGAAGTCGAGGATGGCCGTCTTGAACGGGCCTTTGGTGCGGTAGAAGGTCGTGTTAATAATCTTCTGGCGCAGGTATTTCCAGAAGCGCTCAATCAGGTTCAGGTTGGGCGAATACGGGGGCAAAAACACCTGACAAATGGGTTTATCGGCCAGCCAGGCCCGCAATTCCTGGTTTTTGTAGTAGCGGGCGTTGTCGCACACGACGTAGATGCGGGCCTTGTCGGGGTGGGCGGCCAGCAGCTGTTGGTAGAGCCGCCGGGTGCTCTGCGCGTTCACGCAAACGGTTTCATCGAGCAGGATTTGCGTGGGGTCGTAGGCGTTGAGGGCCGCGTTCAGATTCACCCGCTCGCGGCCACTGACGGTGAGCAGGGGCCGTTCTTGACCCACGGCGCACCAGGCGCGGGTGCAGCGCGTGTGGTGGGTGGGATGGGCCGCGTCGGCGTAATAGAGCACCGCCTCGCCCCGCTCGACCTGGGCTTCAAGCACGGCCAGCTCGTCGAGAAAATCAGCTTGCGCCGCCGCATCGGCCTGGCAGGGCGGGGGTGGTTAGCTTGTAGGTAAAGCCCAGGCGGTGGAGCAAATCCGTCAGGCAGGAGAGCGAACAGGCCACCCGGTAGGTGCGCAATAGCCACGCCTGGAGGGCTTTGCAGTCGGTGTGGAGCGTCGTGTTGACTTCCCGGCACAAGTGGGCGAGTTGGGCACTGTTCAGCAGGCCCCAGTAGCCCGACTGCTCATGCGCCAAGTACTTTTCCAGGCCCAGGTCGGCAAACGCCCGCACGTAGCGGTAGACCGTCGTCTCGTCCAGACCCAAATCCTGGGCCACCGTTGCCAGGCCACGGCCCGCATCGAGCATCAGCACGACCGTGACCTTCACGTACCCGTCGTCATCGCGTCGTTGCTTCTGCAACTGGCGCAAGTGCTGGCGCTCGGAAACGGTCAATGCCACGTTCATCATACAAGTGTAGTACTTTACCCCCAACTCATTCGCAATTTGCTTCGTGATGAATATAACTGCGCGGCCGGCATGTTCAGCGTCGAGCACATTCACGCCAACTAGCAACCAGAAATCAACCAGAAACCAACATGAAATTGACGTGGAGAGGAGCGGGGCTGCTGCTGGCCCTGGCCGGCTGCAAGCACGATGCCGACGTAGTGGACCCCGAAGGCGCGGTGGCACCGCCCACGGCTTACCTGCTCGACGCGCTGCCCAAAAACTTTCCGCCCCTGCCCGCCCAGCCCGCCGACAATTCCCTCACGGTGGAGGGCGTGGCGCTGGGCCGGCAGCTGTTTTATGAAAAAGGGCTGTCGGTGGATAACACGGTGGCCTGCGCCACTTGCCACCGCCAGGAGCTGGCCTTCACCGATGGGCGGGCGCTGGCCCAGGGCGTGGCCGGGGCACGCACGCTCCGCAGCTCCATGTCGTTGGCCAACCTGCTTTGGGAGCCCCGCCTGACCTGGGACGGCGCCGCCACCACCCTCGAAAACCAGGCCCGCACCCCCATCGAAAACCCGGTCGAGATGCACCAGACGCTGGCCGCCGGCGTGGCCCGCTTGCAGCAGCTGCCCCAGTATCCGCCGCTGTTCCGCAAGGCGTTTGGCAGCAGCACCCTCACCGAAAGCAACGTCCTCAAGGCCCTGGCGCAGTTCGAGCGCACCCTCGTGTCGAGCCACTCGCGCTACGACCAGTTTCAGGACGGCAACCGCACCGCCCTGAGTGCCTACGAGCAGCAGGGCCTGGCGCTGTTCAGCACCCATCCCAACGGCACCATTCGGGGCGGCAACTGCGGCGACTGCCACGGCGGCCCCCTGCAAACCAACCACGTCTTCACCAACAACGGCCTCGACGCAACCCTGACCGACCTGGGCCTGGGCAAGCAAACCGGCCTGCCCACCGACAACGGCAAGTTTCGGGTGCCCTCGCTGCGCAACATCGCCCTGACGGCCCCTTATATGCACGATGGCCGCCTGCCCACCCTCGAAGCCGTGCTCGACCACTACAACGAGCACATTGTCCGCAACAGCCCCAACCTCGACCCCCAAATTCTGAACGCCACCAACGACCCCCGCCAGCAAAGTCTCTCGCTGGACCTGACCACCGCCGAGAAAGCGAAAATCGTGGCCTTCCTGCGCACCCTCACGGATTCGACGTTCATCCGCGACCCGCGCTTTGCCCGGCCCTAGCCGGGGCAACCGGCTCGCCCCGATGAACATAAAAACGGCGGGCCCATACAGGCCCGCCGTTTTCATACCATTGCTAAAGCTTATTCCACTACCATTTTGCGGCTGGTGAGCTGGTCGCCGATTTTCAGCTTCACCAGGTAGGCCCCGGCGGGCAGGTGGCCCAGCGGAAACTGCTGGCGGCCGGCCTGCTGGGCGCTGGTCAGGGCGCGCACCCGCCGGCCGAGGGCGTTGTATACCTCCACCGATACCGGCTGCGAGCCGGTGGGCACGGTGTAGGCCACGGTGGCCGTGGCCTGGGCCGGGTTGGGGTACACCTGGAAATCGAAGCCATTGGCCACGGTGGCGCGGCTGGCCAGCACGCCCGTGCCCAGCACGTAGGTGACGTACTGATTGCCGGGAATGGCGGTGAAGTCGGGGTTGGTGCCCAGGGTGGTGGTGCGGCCCGAAATCGAGGGCAGCACGTCGGTATAGAACACGCCGTCGCCGTCGGTGTAGGCCGCAAACAGGTCGATGGCGCTGCCCACCGTCACCGGCGTAGTGGCCGAGCTCAGCACCGCCAGCGGAATCTCAATCTCCAGGCCCGAGTTGGTGGTGTTGGCCGTGAGGGTGGCCGTGTTGTTGTAGGCGAACTTGCTGCCGGCCAAATCGAGCGTGCTCGGGGCCACGGCCTGGCCGCCGGCCTTGGTACCCGAGCCAATGGAGGTGTCGGTGCCGGGCGTGACGGTAGTGCCGGTTACGTACGATACCCGACTGAAATACACGTCGGTAGCCATAGCCGAGGTTGGCCCCACCGAGGCCCGGAAACCGTAGTCGGCCACCACGTCGAGCGTGGGCTTGTGCTTGAGGGGCGAGAAGCCGTTGTTGCCGCCGGGCAACTGCACGCCCGCCGCAGCCCCCGGCCGGGCCGGAGTGTTGATGTATAGAATGAGCGCACGGTAGGCCCCCGTGGTATTAGCCGATTCGGCCGAACCCACCACCATAATATTCAGCGTGGTGGCGGTGTAGCCCACGTACAGCGCACTAATGCCCCGGTCGGCATCGAGGTGAGTGCCCGTGAAGGTGGCGGCCAGCTGGTACTTGCCCAGGCCGGTGCCAATTTCGGCCGCCGTGGCTTTGCCATCGACCATGAACTGCGCGCTGGCAGTGAGGGATGCCGCCGCCGAGAAGAATCCCGTGGCAATAAGTGTAAGTAATGGTTTCATGATGAGAGGAAATAAGAATGGAAAAATGGAACCGAGATAAAAAAAGCAAAACGAGTAAGATTCAGCGGAAGCCAGATTTGCGGCGGCGGCCCCCTTTGCGCCGTCCGACCGGGGCAGGTACACCAATCGGGAAACCGCTGTAATTCACAGAACCGTTGCAGACTGATAGTCTAATCCATAATTTGAAGCTGTTTAGAAAGGCAAAAGAACGGTCATGCTTCATCTGGTGTCCGTTTGTCGAAGCATGACGGTCTGATTGATTTTGGCGACTTTCTAAAAGCTTCTTTAAGCTGACTACGGTTGAGTATTAAATAAAGTTAGCAAAGTATTTATGTTTTTTATTCAAAAAACCATTATTTTTTGAAAGATTATTTTCCCGCACGGCCGAGATAATAAGTGCCTCAGCATGACAAACGGCTGGCTTAAGTAGGTAGCCAGTATTAAGTAGTCAGTAGTCGGACATCAACCTGCTGTCAATCAAGATTTAACATTGGGTCTGACTACCGAATACTTATGTTCGAC
>JAYULN010000408.1:0-4149 GCA_043763525.1 Hymenobacter sp. | reverse complement strand
AAGTAGTCGAACATAAGTATTCGGTAGTCAGACCCAATATTAAATCTTGATTGACAGTACTTTGATGTCCGACTACTTAATACTGGCTACCTACTTAGTATGGATTAAAGATGTTCAACAGTTTATCCTCGCCTTTACCCGCGGAGCTTACCCACTTCGATGCCACCGCCAAAGCACCCGGGCGTGAACCTGAGCTGGGCCACTGCCGGTGAGAAAAACAACGACTATTTCAACGTGCAGCGTAGCGCCACCGGCCAGGAGTTCCAAACCATTGCCACCGTTAAGGGCCAGGGCCAGGGCCAGGGCAACAGCACCAGCGCCCATGAATACGCCCTGCTGGATAGCCGCCCACGGGCTGGCTTGGCCTACTACCGCCTGCGCCAGGTGGATATCGACGGGACCAGTGTATTCTCCCCCATCGTCGCCGTGAAAGAGCAATTGCAAACCGACATCGCAATGTATCCGAACCCCAGCACCGGCACGCTGACGCTACCGGCCACCGTTGGCACCGTGCGCTACAACATTAGTAACTGATGTTACGCGGTAGGTTGTAGCTCGAACGGTGTAGTTCGCGCTACGCCCCCAGCGGCGCTTAAACCAAGGCACCGCGTAACAGCAGTTAGTAATGCCCTGGGCCAGAATGTGCTGAGTGGCCAGGCGGCCGGCAACGACCAGCTCGACATCACTAAACTGAGCAAAGGAATTTTCTTCCTGGAGCTGACCGGTGAAGCCAGCCGCACGACCCAGCGCCTGGTGCGCCAATTAGGACGGGTATTCTTGCGGGACGGGCACCCCCTACCCGACGGCTGCAATCAGCGTGCGGCAAGTATAGCTCGGCTTCTATGCGTTTACCCAAAAAATGCCTCAGCGAATTACTGCTGGGGCATTTTTTTGCGATATAGCAGCCCCAAAAAACTAAAGTGGGCACCGTTGCCACAGTGCCAACAACCTGGCTTTCGCAGGCTTTCTGCCACTGAAAACGGATAATGGAAATGTTTTTTAATCCGAAAAATCCTCATATCATTTTCATTTTGACAGATTAAATTTGGTTCATACTTCAAACTCTTAATCCTTTTTTCTTTATGAAGAAGCTCCTGCTTTCGCTGTCGGCTGCGCTGTGCTCGTTTGCGGCCGTTGCCCAGACCACGCCCGCCACTCCGGCTACCCCCGCGACTCCGGCCATGCCGACTGCTGCCGCGCACCCCCACCAAGGCGGCCACCACGGCCATCATGGCCACCACGGCATGCACACTGGCACCCACCACAAGAAATAAGCGGATGATGCCAAATCGATAAGCCTCTCTGGTAAGTCCAGGGAGGCTTTTTTGGCTGGTATTGCCCACCCAATTCGCGCTGGCGGCATCTTCTCATTATTCTCGTTGTGCCCATGAATTTTATCTGGCTGCTGGCCGGCGCACTACTGGCCGGCCCCGCCCGCGCCGGGGCCACCCCGCCGCCCCCCGATACCACTGCCCTGCCGCGCCGGCACTTCTCCGTGGCGCTAAGCTACGGCAGCAACTCGGCCTACTTCGGCCGCACGCAGGCCACGGCCTTTCCCTACCTCACCACCGACCTCACCTACACCACCAAAGGCGGCCTGTTTGCCTCGGCAGGGCTGTATAACCTGCTGAGTACGCCCCTGCTGCTCGACGAAACTGACCTGACCGCAGGCTGGGCCGGCAACCTGAGCCAGACCCTGGATGCCTCAGTAAGCTATTCGCGCTTCGTGTTTCCGGCCAGTAGCGAGTTGGTGAAATCCAGCGTGAACAACTCGCTCGATGCGGCCCTGGGGCAGGACTGGGGGCCGTTTTACTCGCGACTGAGCGCGGCGTACCTGTTTGGACAATCGGCCAGCTCCGCCGATGGGTTTCTGACCCTGGAAAACTCGCGCAGCTTTGAAATTCCGCACGTTTTCAGCCCCGACGACTACCTCACCATTGAGCCCACGGTGAGCGCGGCGGCCGGCACGCAGTCGTTTGTCGAAGCCAGCCTGACCAAGCGGCACGGGGCCAAGGCCCGCGCCACCCGCCGCTTCGGGGTGGTCGATTATGAATTCGCGGTGCCCGTGAGCTACACCCTGGGCAAACTATCGGTGGCCGCCAGCTGGCGCTATGTGCTGCCCGTGAACCTGCCGCCCGACGACGTGGACTCGCACGCGCTGTCGATTTGGACGGCGGGGGTGACGCTCACGCTGTGACGCTGTGCTTAATGAGGAATGAAGAAGTTCGGCCACCTGGCCCAGTTTCCAATTCTTCATTCTTCATTAAGCGCAGCGTATTCTTCCGTTATTTGGCGCTCTCATTTCGCTCGCTCACCTTTCTTCTTTCATGAAAAAACTTGCCCTTGCCGGCCTGGTCGCCGCAGCCCTCACCACGGCCTGCAACCAGACCAAAACCACCGAAACCGCCAGCACCGGCGGCACCCCCGAAGCCGGCATGCCCGCCGACTCGACCCAGGGCCTGCCCGGCTTGTTCAACAGCTTCTGGGAGCGGCAGTCGCGCCTCGACCCAATGTCGGCCACGGCGTATGGCGATAACCGCTACAACGACCAGCTGCCCAACAACCAGACCCGTGCCTACCGCGACACACTGCGCACTTTTTACCAGGACTACCTGACGCGGTTGCAGAAATTCGACCGCGAAAAGCTGAGCGACAACGACAAAATCAGCTACGACATTTTTGAGTACGAGATGAAGCACGGGCTGGCCAGCCTCAAGCTGAACTCGTGGATGCTGCCCGCCAACCAGTTCTACGGCCTGCCCATCACGCTGGGCCAGTACGGCTCGGGCGAGGGCAACCAGCCCTTCAAAACGGTGAAGGACTACGAGAACTGGCTGGGCCGGGTGAAGGGCTACACGACCTGGACCGACTCGGCCATTGCCAACTTTCGGGTGGGCATGCGCACCGGCGTGGTGCTGCCCCGCGTGCTGGTGCAGCGCATGATTCCGCAGCTGATGGCCAAGGACATTGTGGTAACCGACCCCACCAAAAGCCTGTACTACGGCCCCATCACGCGCTTTCCGAAAGACTTTTCGGAGGCCGACAAAACCCGCCTGACCGAGGCCTACAAAAAGGCCATCCTCACCGAGCTGGTGCCGAGCTACCAGAAGCTGGGCACCTTTATGAAGAATGAGTACCTGCCGAAATCCCGCGCCACGAGCGGCATCGACGCGGTGCCCGGCGGCAAAGAAATTTACGCCTTCGACGTGAAGTACGAAACGACGACCGACAAAACGCCGGCCGAAATCTACCAGATTGGCCTGAGCGAAGTGGCCCGCATCCGGACCCAGATGGAGCAGATTAAGACCGAAGTGGGCTTCAAGGGCGACTTGCCGGCGTTCTTCAAGTACCTGAACACCGATGCCCGGTTCCGGCCCTATAAGAAGCCGCGGGAAGTACTGGCCGCCTTCGAGAACATTCATCAGCGGATGCTGCCCCAGCTGAAAACGATGTTCGGCCGCACGCCCAAAACGCCGTTTGAAATCCGCGAAACCGAGAAGTTTCGCGAGGCCTCGGCTTCGGCCGAGTACAACCAGGGCTCGCCCGACGGCTCGCGGCCGGGCATTTTCTACGTGCCGATTCCCGATGCCACCAAGTTCGCCACCACCTCGGGCATGGAGTCGCTGTTTTTGCACGAGGCCATTCCGGGCCACCACTACCAGATTTCGTTGCAGCAGGAAAATACCAGCCTGCCCAAGTTCCGCCGCTTCGGCGGCCAGAATGCCTACGTGGAAGGCTGGGCCTTGTATTGCGAAAGCCTGGGGCCGGAGCTGGGCCTGTTCAAAGACCCCTACCAACGCATGGGGGCGATGGGCGATGAGATGCTACGCGCCGTGCGCCTGGTGGTGGATACCGGCCTGCACTCGCGCCAGATGACCCGCGAGCAGGCCATCGACTACATGCTCGACAACATGCCCGCCAGCAAGGAGGACGATACTTCCGCCATCGAGCGGTACATGGCCATTCCGGGCCAGGCGCTGGCCTACAAAATCGGCCAGCTGAAAATCCGGGAGCTGCGCGCCCGCTACGAGAAGCGATTAGGCAGTAAGTTCTCCCTCAGCAACTTCCACGATGAATTGCTGAAGGATGGCGTGATGCCGCTGGCCGTGCTCGAAACCAAGATGGATGCCTGGGCGAAAAAGCAGTAGC
>JAYULN010000407.1:0-1660 GCA_043763525.1 Hymenobacter sp. | reverse complement strand
GCCAGCGCCGGGCCTGCCGGGGCCGCGCGAAAATAGAAGGGGACTGACGAGGCACTGGCAGCATACCGGGCGTGAGCGTTGACTAGGTACTGCTGCTTACGCCCGGCGAGTGGCCAGCCGGCGGGACCACAGCATCCAAAGGCTAAAAATGCAGCCGTACACGATGAAGTTGAAGGTGTAGGGGTGGTTGAAATCAACCGATTGGTGGGCGTAGTGGTGGTTGATGGCCAGGGCCGCCACCCGCAGCACGTTCAATACCCAGATGAGGAAAATGCCGGCCGGAACGAACCACAGCTTGCGCTGCCAGGGCCCCGGAAAAGCCAGGATGGATGAACCCTCCAAACAAGGGATAAAGTACCAGCCCGTCGCAGGGCACGCCCACAATTACGGCCGGCTGGTCGTTCATTATCACCAGCTGGTTGTTGGCGGGGGCGATGGCAGCGGCAAAGCCCAGGGTTTGCAATACGGCCCCACTCGCTGCGCTAATCTGGGCGCAGAGCGCGTGGTCGAGGCGGCCGTCGTAGGCCAGCCACTGCTCGTAGCCAAAAAACCAGGCGAGGTACATGAGGACGGCAACCAGCAGGAAGCGGTGCAGCAGCCGGTTGCCAGTGGCCGTAATGGGGCGGGGTAAATGGGACTCCATGGGGCGGACCATTGGCCGGGAAGCGGGGGTGAAAAAAACGGCGACCCTTCCGCTAAGGAATAATCGCCGTTGCGTGTCTGAGAGCGCGGCTAGCGCTAAATTTTTTTTGCGGCGGTTGCGCCGGTGCTTGATGCCGTAGGTATTCCGCCGGTTAATGGTAGCGCCGCGCCGCCATCGAGCGGAATGGCGGTGGGAGCCAGCGCGCCGGGAGTGGGGCCGCCGCTGCTGGGGGCCCGCGCCCGTACAGCTTCACCCAACGCCACCACCAGCGTAAGCACCAGCAGCCAGCGAGTAAGGAAAAATGCTTTCATACAGCAACGGTAAGGGGTTGAAATGAAAAATAACCAGAAGCTCAGGGTTGATAAACATAGAATGTTTTTCCAACCGAAAATGCATTCGGCGGGTATCGGCTGGGCTCGTAACCGATTGGTAGACATGGTTTAGGTTAAATAGTGCGCATTTGCTCATCATCTGGATTTCAAGGAGTGGGTGCGGTGGCTGACTACATCGGGGTGAAGGGTGGGCCACGGCTCCGCAGGCCCGGCACTCCGGCCTAGTGCCTACCTTGCACTGGCTGTTTTACCCGTTCCTGCCTATGCTTCCCGCTTCCGATGCGCCCGCTTCGCCGGCCGCTCCCGTCGATTATCATCCGCTCATCCGCCAGGTATTTGCCGAAATGGGCAAGGTGGTGGTGGGCCAGCAACCGCTGCTTACCCGCTTGCTGATTGGGCTGTTCACGGGCGGTCACATCCTGCTCGAAGGCGTGCCGGGGCTGGCCAAAACCCTCACCATCTCCACGCTGGCCAAGGTGTTGCACCTGCACTTTCAGCGGGTACAGTTCACCCCCGACCTGCTGCCCTCCGACCTGGTGGGCACCATGATTTACAACCAGAATCAGTCGGTGTTTGAAGTGAAAAAGGGGCCGATTTTCGCCAACCTCGTGCTGGCCGACGAAATCAACCGCTCGCCGGCCAAGGTGCAGAGCGCCCTGCTCGAAGCCATGCAGGAAAAGCAGGT
>JAYULN010000406.1:0-4161 GCA_043763525.1 Hymenobacter sp. | reverse complement strand
GCAATCTGGCGGGTGCCGTCGGCGAGGCGGGCGCTGCTGGCTTCGAGGGCGGTGTAGAGCTCGGGGTGCTCGTGCAGGTAGCGGAGCTGGGCCATGCCGGCGGCCGTGGCCATGGGATTGCCCGAGAGCGTGCCAGCCTGGTACACCTTGCCGGCCGGGGCCACGCAGTTCATAATGTCCTCGCGGCCGCCGTAAGCGCCCACAGGCAGGCCCCCACCAATGATTTTGCCCAGCGTCGTCATATCGGGCATGATGCCGTAGAGCTGCTGGGCCCCGCCCGGCGCGAGGCGGAAGCCGGTCATCACCTCATCAAAAATGAGCACGATGTCGTGATTGTTGCACAGCGCACGCAGGCCGGCCAGGAAACCTTGGGCGGGCACTACGAGGCCCATATTGCCCACCACGGGCTCCAGAATAAGAGCCGCCACCTCGCCGGGATTGACGGCAATGAGGGCCTCGACGGCGGGCAGGTCGTTGTAGGGCGCGGTGAGGGTATCCTGGGCCACGCCCTGGGTTACGCCGGCCGAGTCGGGCTCGCCGGCGGTGAGGGCCCCGCTGCCGGCGGCAATGAGAAAGGCATCGCCGTGGCCGTGGTAGCAGCCTTCAAATTTGATGATTTTGGCGCGGCCCGTGTAGCCCCGCGCCGCCCGCACGGCCGACATGCAGGCCTCGGTGCCGGAATTCACCAGGCGTACTTTTTCGATGCTGGGCACCATCGTCCGAATCAATTCGGCCATCTCGACCTCGCGGTGCGTGGGCGCGCCAAAGCTCAGCGAATTGGGCAGCGCTTGGGTTACGGCATCGAGCACAATTTGCGGGGCGTGGCCGAGAATCATCGGCCCCCAGGAATTGATGAAATCGACGTAACGGTTGCCGTCCACGTCGGTGAGCCAGGCCCCGTGGGCGCTTTGCATGAACACCGGCGAGCCGCCCACCGAGCGAAAAGCCCGCACCGGCGAGTTCACCCCGCCCGGAATGAGGGTTTTGGCGCGTTCGAACAGGGCGGCGGAAGTGGTGAGGTTGAGCATTAAAGAATGGGGAGTGATTTTAGTATTATGTATTACAAGTAATTAGGAACGTCATGCTCATCATTTACCAACCTCCAGCAATTCTCAGGTTGGTGTAAGAAGTTAAAAGTTAAAACTCCGATAGCATGATTTTTAACTTTTAACTCTCAACTTTCAACTCCTTACAAAAACTACAAAACGGCTCTAGCGCAGCACTTGCAGCTGTAAATTATTCAGTTTCACGATGGGCACTACCTGGTTGTCGTGCGTGCCACCGGTGTAGCTCTGGCCTTCAAAAATGGCCCCGGTGGCCTGGGGCGCACCAGCCAGGCCAGCCTGAAAAGCCGAACCGTATTGAAACAGCACATTCCCGAAATACAACAGCATTTCGAAGCCTTGGTTGGCGTAGATGGACGGCGGCAGGTGCTGGCGCTGCAAATAGAGCTGCCGAAACCGGCGGAAGCCCAGGCCCTGCTCATCGTAGTATTTGGGCTGCACGAAATACAGGCCGGGGTTGTTGAGCTGGCCCACATCGAGGCGCGGGTTGTCGAGCCAGGCACCGGGGGCCAAGAGGGCGGGCCGCGTGGCGGCAGGCTGCTGCTGGAGCTGCCGCAGGGCGTAAGGGCCAATGCGGCGGTTGTCGGACACGACCATGACGTGGCTGGAACTGGTAAGGTCGAGGCCGGTAAAGGCGGCGGCCAGGCTCTCGTCGACGTCGGGGTTGAAGCGGCGCAGGGCACTGATTTTGCCGCCCTGGGCTTCATATGCCGCTTTGTAGGCGTTGGCGAAGTCCTCGTCGTCCTTGCTGTCTTCGTGCAGAATGATACCCGGCCGGCCAGCCCCGAAGGCGCTGAGCGCGAACTGGGCGGCGGCCCTGCCCTGCGTGGCCGAGCTGGGCGCAAACAAGTAGTGCCAGGGGTTGTCGAGCACCAAATCGCCGTCCTGCGAGAGCGGGTTGACGCACACAATCTGGTGCTCGCGGGCGTAGCGACTCAGCAGCTTAGCCCCTGATTTATAGACCGGCCCAATGAGCAAATCCATGCCGGCCAGCTCGGGCAGGGCCAGCACTTGTTTGAGGGCGAGGGTGTCGGCCCCGGTGTCGTAGGCAAACAGCTGGAGGGGGCGGCCGGCGCGTTGCAGGCTGTCCTGGGCCAGGCGCAGGCCGGCGTAGAGGTCGGTTACGAACTGGTTTTTGCGCTGGGTTTGCCAGCTGGGGTCGCTCAGCTCGAAGGGCAGCAGCACGGCCACGTTGTAGCTGGTTTTCTTGCTGGCCTTGGGGCGCGGGGTGTAGCGGGCGCGGTCGAGGCTGAACTTGCTGATGAGCTCGTCGAGCTGCGGGCGGTCGGCCTCGGTGTAGGCCCCGCCGAAGATGAGGCGGTCGGCGTAGGCGCGGGCCAGGGGGGCATCGTCGGGGTAGCGCTTCAGGTTGCGCAGCCAGGTGTTGCGCTCCCTGATGCGGGGCAGGTAGATGGCTTTCAGGGCTTCACGGTCGGGGGCGAGCTTGTCGGGCGGCAGCTGGGCCAGGGCTTTGAGGCCGGTATCGAAGTCTTCCTGCTCGAACGAAACCTGCCCTTGCAGCAGCAGCGCGTCGGGCAGGTTGGGGTAGGTGGGGTACTCGGCCCGCAGCAGGTTGAGCAGCTGCTCGGCCTCGGGCCACTGCTTGAGGCGGGCGGCGGCCACGGCGGCCAGGTAAGCGGCATCGGCGGCACGGGCGAAGCGGGCGGTGGGCTGGGCCAGGGGTTCGAGCTGGGCCAGCGCGGCGGCGTAGTGGCCCTGGTCGAGCTGGGCCTTGCCGCTGCGGTAGCGCACGCTGGCCTCGGCGGGCGGCACGGCGGCGGGCCGGGGCGCGGGCTTGGGCTGAGCGGGCGTTTGGGCCAGCGCGGGGGTGGCCAGCAGCAGGCCGGCCACCAGCCACCGCAACGGCCGCCGCGAGGGAATGAATAACGTCATCGAACCAAAGAAATGCGCCTGCCCCCGTGGTAAGCAGGGCAAAATTAGCCACAAATGCCGGGGTACGGCACTCGGCCGTGCCCCAGAACTATACCCCTTTCATTCAGCCGACATTAAAACGCTATTAAAAATGATAGTATTACTTTCATTACTCCTGCCACCCGCTTATTTTTGCGCTAGAAATCTGCGTTTCCGCCGCCATGCTCCCCACCCTGCGCCCCGACCTGAACGAACACCTCTACCTGCGCGACCCGCAGGCCACGGAGCTGGGCCGCCGCCTGCTAGCCGAAAGCGTGCGCCTGCTCGACGAAATCGGCTTTGAGGCCTTTACCTTCAAGAAGCTAGCCGTTAGAATGGGCTCGACGGAAGCCTCGCTCTACCGCTATTTCGAGAACAAGCACCGCCTGCTCACCTACCTCGTGAGCTGGCATTGGGCCTGGCTGCGCTTCCGGGTGCGCGTGGCCGTGCAGAACGTGACGGACCCGCGCCAGCGCCTGCGCCAGGCCCTGGGGGCCGTGTGCGAGGCCAGCCTCGACGACCCCGCCACGCCCGATTTCGACGAGGCCGCCCTGGCCCGCGTCGTGATGGCCGAGGCCAGCAAAGCCTACCTCACCAAAGAGGTTGATGCTGATAATGAGGCCGGCTTGTTTCGGGAATATAAGCGCCTGGTGGCCGATTTGGTGACTGTGGTGCAGGCCGTTAACCCCACCTACCCCTACCCGCACGCGTTGGTGAGCACCCTGCTCGAAGCGGCCCGCAAGCAGCCCTATTTCGCCCAGCACCTGCCCTCACTCACCGATGGCGGCAACGTGCGGGCCTTCCTGGAACACCTGGCCCTGGCGGCCCTGGGGTAGGCTTGGTTGCTGGTGCTGGTTGCTGGCTGTCAGCATAATGTCAACACGGCCAATGTCAACACAGCCGTAATTACTGAGCCAGAAACCAAGAATCAGAAACCGGAAAATCCCAAAAAGAAATGTCCAGCGCTGCTTCCCTCACGCCCATCCAACGCCTGTTTCGCCTGCTGGCGGCCGAACAGCGCGACATCGTGTACCTCTACGTGTACGCGGCGCTGGCCGGCATCATCAGCCTGAGCCTGCCGCTGGGGGTGCAGTCCGTTATTGGCTTTGTGAGCAGCGGGGCCATCAGCACCTCCCTGGTGGTGCTGATTGGGCTGATTGTGCTGGGCACGCTGCTGGTGGGCGGG
>JAYULN010000405.1:0-10501 GCA_043763525.1 Hymenobacter sp. | reverse complement strand
GAGTCAAGTCGTGAACAGGTGCTTTTTTGATGGTCATGGCGCTAAAAAACAGGTTGTTGCATAACCCAATTTCATCCTCAAAAAGTTTAAATCTCTTCCTTTCAAGCCCCGCCGGTAGAGCGGCAGGCCCTGGCCGATGCCATTGCCCGGATGTCGCCCGTGAGTTGGCAGCACATCAACCGGCAAGGCGAATTTGATTTCTCCGACGAGGCGCTGACCGACGCGCTACGCTTCGACCTGAGTGCGCTACTCACTGTTGAATGGGAAGCAGCTGAAAGACAATAAGCTACCGCTCCAAATGCGACTTTTGGACCAAACTTTTAACCAAAGCCATCAATATGATATCGCGGCGGCGGCCGCTTGAGGGGGACCCGAGCGCACCACGGCCTCGACCACGCGGCCAAACAGCTGCCCCGATGCCTGGCCGTTGCCGGGCATGGGCTGGTTGTAGCGGCCGGCCACAATCACTACCGCCAAATCAAGTGCCGGCACCAGGTACAGGCGCTGCCCACCGTTGCCCATTGCCGCTGCCCATCGCACCGGCCGGCCTCCGGCCAGCACCGTGCCGGTGCGCCACAAATAGCCGTAGCGCAGGTTTGCTTCAGCCGGCAGGTAGCCTTGCAGGCTGGCCTGCACGTAGGGGGCAGGCACCAGTTGCCGGCCCTGCCAGCGCCCGCCGTCGAGCACCAGCCGCCCCACTTTGACCAGGTCACGGGGCCGCAGCCGCAGTCCGGCGTGCGCCATCACCTGGTGGCTGCGCCAGGCGTGCTGCCATTCCATTGCCGTAATGCCCAAGGGCACAAACAGCGTCTGACGCGCGTATTGGGCCAGCGAAAGGCCCGTTACGCGTTCCAGCACGGCCCCCAGCACTATCACGCACCCGCTGTTGTAGCAGTAGCGCCGGCCCGGGGCCTCCGCCACGGGCCGTTCGAGTACGTAGCGCACCATATCGGCAGAGAATTCCATTTGGGTTTCGTTGCTGAACAGCGAAATCGCGCCGTCTTCATCCCAAGCCAGGCCCGCCGACATGGTGAGCAGGTGCCGTACGGTGATGCGCTGTTTGGTAGCATCGGGTGCCGGCCCGGCGTATTCGGGCAGGATATCGAGCACGGGGGTGTCGAGCGAGGCCAGCTTGCCTTGCTGTAGCGCGATGCCGATGAGCAAGCCGACCACGCTTTTACTGATGGAGCGCATGTCGTGCAACGTATTGGCACTGAAGGCGGCTTCGTGGGCCCAAAAATCACCCAGCTGCTTGTCGGTCGAAGTGAAGTAGCGTTCTGCCAGCAGTTGCCCGTGCCGCTCCACTACCACGCCGTGCAGCAGGCTGGTGGCCGCATCGGGTGGGTTGACGAGGCGCTGCAGCGTGCCTGCCAGGAGCGTGGCCGGTCGTGGCTGGCCCTGACCCGCTCCTGCGGGGGGCGGACCTTGGGAGGCGGCCAGCAGCCCCAGGCTGACGGTGGCCCGCGTGAGCAGAAGCTTGAACTATAGACAAGAACCAAAGTGCAGACGGCTGTCGCGAAATGCGTGCGCCTACTGCGGGTAGTTCAATTTTTCGGTTGCTGCCGGCGTGGGTGCCAGCGGCACCACTGCCGCCCACAGCCGCCGCAGTACCTGTTCTTCGTGCTGCCAGCTGAGCTGGGGCGCGGCGCGGCGGCAATTTTCGGCCAGATGCTGGTAGTGGGCTGCATCGCCGCCGGGCAGCAGCCGGTTGAGGGCGGCGGCCAGGGTGGCGGGGGCCGTGTCGGCCACCAGCTCGGCCACGTCGAACTGCTCGTTGAGGGCGCGGTACTCGGGGAAGTCGATGAGCACCTGCGGGATGCCGGCATGCACGTAATCGAAGAATTTGTTGGCCAGCGAATAGTAGTAGCTCAGGCCGATGTTCTCCAAAAGCATGATGCCCACGGCGGCGTGCCGCGTTACCTCGCGCAGGGCCTCGGGCAGCACGAAGCCCCGAAACTCGACCTGCCCGGATGCCAGCAGGCCCAGCTGAGCGGCCCGCTCGCGCAGCGCGGCCGAGAGGTCGCCTTCGCCGCAGATAACCAGCCGGCCCGCCACCTGGGGCATGGCTTCGAGCAGGTTTTCGAGGCCCCGGCCCACGTTCAGGGCACCCTGGTAGAGGAGGTAGCCACCGGACGGGAGCGTGCCCGGGCGGGCATCGTCGGGGCGCAGGCGGCTCACGTTGCGTACCACGGCAAACGGCCGGCCGTAGCGCTGCCCGAACACCCGCGCCAGGGCCGGCCCCACGGTGTAGGCCAGTCGGGCGCGGGGCACCACAAAGCCTTCTACCCAACGCCACACGCGCTGCACGGCGGGCCGGGCCACCACTTCGGGCACTTCAGTGAACAGCTCGTGGGCATCGTACACGAAGGGCTGGCCGCCGAGCCGGGCCCGCAGCCACACGGGCAGGGCGGTGTCGAGGTCGGCGGCGCACCAGGCGGCAGCTTTTTGACCCAATAGGTAACAGAACAGCCGCAAATTGTATTCTGCGTAAAACAATTTGCCTTTTTGAAACCAGCCGCCTAATCGGTGCTGTTGGTAGGGCTGGGGTACGAGTGGGGGCGAGGCCGGCCGCTGCCAGCCCACCAGCCGTACCTGGTAGCCCGCCGCCGCCAGGCTGCCGCAAATACGCTGCATCCGTTGGTCGAAGCACAGGTCGGTGGTGACGGCAAAAAGTAGCGTCGGCGCGGGGGTAAGCGGCAAGGAGTGGGGTGGGGCCGTGCCAAAGCGGGCCCGCGTTAGTATATTTTGACCAAATTTACGCCCCGAGCCCGCTGGGCCGCGGTGGCACGGTAGTTAAACTAGCAGAAAATATCAACAGGTAGTACGCGTCAGTCTATGGCTTTTTCACCGGCAGCTTCTTCTACTCAGCCCGTGGCTCCGCCCATGGCCGAGCTGCTCCACCAGCTTGGGCAGCTTTACTTACTGCTCGATGCCCAGGGCATTGTGCTGGATGTGAACGAGGCGTTGCTGGGGCTAACCGGCTACACGCGCCAGCAGGTAATTGGCCAGGCGGGCTACGCGCTGTTTGTGCCCCCCAGCAACCGGGCCACGCAGCGCCAGGCGTTTTTCGACAGCATTGCCCGCGAAAAGATTCCCTCCAACAACGACCGGGTGCTGCTCACGCGGGGCGGCCAGCCGCGCCAGGTGCAGTGGCGCGGCGGCTTCATGCGCGATGCCGCCGGCACCATCACGGGCATGTGGATGGTGGGCTTCGAGGCCGATGGCCGCCGCGTGGCTCCGCCCGCGCTCAGCGGCGACAGCACCCACTTGCAGGACTTCCTCGACAACGCCCAGGACCTGGTGCAGCACCTGAGCGCCGAAAACGGCTTCCTGTTCGTGAACAAGGCCTGGAAAGAAAAGCTGGGCTACACCGATGATGAGCTGGCCACCCGCACCCTGGCCGACGTGGTGCATCCGTACTACAAAGCCAAGCTGCTTTATCAGCTGCGCAACCTCTACGACGGCGAGCCGGTGAACAAGGTCGAAACCGTGTTTCTGACCAGTGGCGGCAAGCCGGTTCACCTCATCGGGAGCATGAGCGTGGTGCGCGAGGCCGACCAGCCGGTGAGCAGCCGCGCCATTCTGCACGACATCACCGACCGCATCAAGGCCGAGCGCCTGCAAAAAGTCTACTACAGCATTGCCAACCTGGCCATCTCGGCCAAGGACTTGCCCAGCCTCTACGGGGCCATTCACCGCGAGCTAAGCAAGATTATCGAAACCAGCAACCTGTTCATCGTGCTCTGCGACGATGCCCGCACGCAGCTGCAGTTTGCCTACCACGTCGACCAGCACCCCCAGCACCGCCCGCAGGCGGCGCGGCCGTTCGCGTCGGGCGTGTCGGAGTACATCATTGCCGGCGGGCAGCCGCGCCACCTCACCCACGCCGATTTTCAGCA
This sequence comes from Hymenobacter sp., assembly GCA_043763525.1. Classification (GTDB taxonomy): domain Bacteria; phylum Bacteroidota; class Bacteroidia; order Cytophagales; family Hymenobacteraceae; genus Hymenobacter. The sequence continues at coordinate 6,602 of JAYULN010000405.1, read as the reverse complement.
GCTCATCAACAGCGGCACCATCACGTCCTACGGCATGGTGCCCGAGGTGATGCTGGCCTCGCCGCTGAGCATCGGCGACCGCATCATCGGCATGCTGGCCGTGCAGGACTACAGCCGCGCCGATGCCTACACGCCCGGCGACCTCGACGTGCTGCACTTCATCTCGAACCAGGTGGCCCTGGCCATTGAGCGCAAGCGCAACGAGGAGCAGATTGGCAAGCAAACCGCCCGCCTCAACGCCATTTTTGAAAGCGGCTCGCACGTGATGTGGACGGTGGACACCCGCGCCCACCTCATGAACTTCAACCGCAACTACGCGGCCCTGTTTCTGCGGCGCAACGGCACCTACCCCGTGCGCGGCCTCAACTTGTGGGAATCCGACCTGGCCCACATGCCCGAGCCCGAGCGCGACACCTTCGTGCAGCACTACGAAGCCGCCGCCAAGGGCCAGGCCCAACGCTTCGAGATGCGCCTGCGCGATGCCCGGGGCCACGACGTGTGGACCGATATCTACCTCAACCCGATTTACCTCGGCGACGGCTCGTTTGAGGAAATTTCGGCCATTGCCCACGACATCACCGAGCAGAAGCGGGCCCAGCTGGCCCTGGAGGCCCAAGAGGAGAAGTTCCGCTCCATCTTCGAGTCGTTTCAGGACGTGTACTACCGCACCGACGAGGAGGGCCTGCTCACCATCGTCAGCCCCTCGGTGCGGGAGGTGTTGGGCTACGAGCCCGAAGAAGTGATTGGCCAGCCCGTGCTGAGCTACTACGTGAACGGCGACGACCAGGTGAAAGCCAACATCGAGGTGCAGCGCAGCGGCGGGCTTCGCAACTTCGAAACGCAGCTGTGGCACAAGGCCGGCTACCCGGTAAGCATTCTGGTGAATGCCCGCCTCGTGAGCGGGGGCCAAATCGCCACCGAAGGCATTGCCCGCGACGTAACCGAAATCCAGCAGATGCAGGACGACCTGCGCCAGGCCAAAGATGCCGCCGAAGCTGCCCTGGAGGCCAAAACCCAGTTTCTGGCCAACATGAGCCACGAGCTGCGCACGCCCATGAACGGCATCATCGGCATGATTGACCTGCTCGACCAGACGGTGGATACCGACGAGCAGCTCGACTACGTCGACACGCTGCGCAAGAGCTCCGACGCGCTGCTCACCATCCTCAACGACATTCTCGACCTGTCGAAAATCCAGGCCGGCAAGCTCCAGGTTCACGAATCGGCCATCGAGCTGCGTGCTGTGATGGAGCGCATCCGCGCCCTGTTCATCTACCGGGCCGAGCAAAAGTACCTGCGCTTCACCTACCACATCACGCCGCACACGCCCCGCTACGTGGTAACCGACGAGGTGCGCCTGCTCCAAATTCTGTCGAACCTGGTGGCCAACGCCATCAAGTTCACCAACGAGGGCACCGTGGCCATTGTGGTGAGCAGCGTGAGCACCGACGGCGAGCTGCACACCCTGCGCTTCGCGGTGCAGGACTCGGGCATTGGCATTTCGAGCGACAACGCCAACCGCCTTTTTACCAACTTCACCCAACTCGATACCACGCCCAGCAAAGCCTACGGCGGCACGGGCCTGGGTCTGAGCATCAGCCGGCAGCTGGCCGAGCTGCTGGGCGGCGAAATCGGGGTGCTTTCCGACGAGGGCGAGGGCAGCGTGTTCTGGTTCACCATCAGCGCCCGCGAGGCCCAGGCCGAAGACCTGCCGGCCGTGGTTCCGGTGCGTGAGGCCGTGTTTCAACCCTTCACGGCCGCGCCCCGCGTGTTGCTCGTCGACGACAACGCCATCAACCAGAAGGTGGGCCAGCGCCTGCTCAGCAAGCTGGGCTGCGAAGTCGACGTGGCCAGCGGCGGCCCCGAAGCCATTGCCCTGGCCACCGCGCCGGCGGCCGGCTACAACATGATTTTCATGGATATTCAGATGCCGGACATGGACGGCATCGCGGCTACGGTCGAAATTCGCCGGCTGCTGGGCCCCGCCTGCCCGCCCGTAGTGGCCATGACGGCCTATTCGATGCAGGAAGATGCCGGCCGCTTCATGCGCCAGGGCCTCGACGACTACGTGGGCAAGCCCGTGAAAAGTCGTCACCTCTACGAAGTGCTGCACCGTTGGCTGCGTCCCCGCGCTGGCCGCCCCAGCCCCGCCGACCAGGCCGCCGAAGCCGCCCTGCCCAACCCCACGCCCACCGCCGCCGCCGTCGAAGCCGCTGCTGCCATGGCCACGGCCGCCGCCGTGCCGCTGCCGGCGCCGGCCGAGGAGGTGGCCCAGGCCGTCGTGCTCGACGAGGCCATTCTGAACCAGCTGATGGAGCTGGGCGGCCCCGAATTCACGGCCGACCTCTACCAGGAGTTTGAGCAGGAAGCCGGCGATTTGCTGCGCGAGGCCGCGCCCGTGGCCGCATCCACCAACTTTCTCGAACTATTGCCCATGCTGCACCAGCTAAAGGGCACCGCCGCCACGTTGGGCGGCGTGGCCCTGGCCGCCCAGGCCCGCCACCTCGAACACCAGCTGCGCGAAGGCCGGCTGGAAGAGGGCGCGGCGGGATTTCAACTTCTGGAACATTACTTTGCACAGTTCGTTGCCGAATACCCCGGTGCCGTTGGGCGAGCCACCAATGCGCCAGCTGTCTGATTATGATGGCATTCCTTCTGCTCTGCCCTGTGAAACCAACTCAACCCCCACGCTCATGTCCGTCGATACCCACACGAAAACCATTCTGATTGCTGAGGACAGCTCGGTAATCCTCAACCTCACCCGCAAAATCCTGGAACTCCAGAAGTATAAGATTGTGCTGGCCAAGAATGGCGGTGAGGTGCTCAAGCAACTCGAAAGCAACCATGTCGACTGCGTGTTGATGGATATCAACATTCCGGTGAAGGACGGCATGCAATGCACCCGCGAAATTCGCGCCCACGCCGACCCCAAAATCAACAAGCTCCCCATCATCGCCATCACCGGCAACGCCAACAACTACACGATGGACCAGTTCCGCGAAGCCGGCGTGACCGACTACCTGCCCAAGCCGCTCGATTTTGATGCCCTGGTGCGCGTGGTGAAGCAGTACGTTTCCTGAAGGAAATTATAAATTATAAACTGCTGTTACGCGGTGCCTTGGTTCAAGCGCCGCTGGGGTTGTAGCGCGAACGGTATCGTTCGCGTCCCCGTGCCGTTCGGGCGGCTTTACTGGGGCGGGGACGCGAACGACACCGTTCGCGCTACAACCTACTGCGTAACAGCAGTTATAAATTATGAATTACAAATGAGATTGCGGGCACTTGTGCCAGTGTTGCCTGCGCTGCCAGCAGGGCCGCCAGCCATTCATTAATGCATAATTTATAATTCATAATTTGAACGCGGTGAACATTACCTTCCTTGGTACCGGCACGTCCTCCGGGGTGCCGTTGATTGGCTGCACCTGCGAAGTGTGCCGCTCGCTTGACCACCGCGACCACCGCTTGCGCGTATCGGTGCATGTGGTCGTGGATGGCCGCAGCTTTGTGATTGATTCCGGCCCCGATTTCCGGCAGCAGATGCTGCGCGCCCGCGTCACGCACCTCGATGCGCTGCTTTTTACGCACGAGCACAAGGACCACACCGCCGGCCTCGACGACATCCGGGCCTTCAATTTCCGGCAGCAGACCGACATGCCCGTCTTTGCCGAGCCCCGCGTGCTGCACCAGCTGAAGCAGGAATTCGCCTACATTTTTGCCGAGCACAAGTACCCCGGCGCGCCCCGCGTGGTGCTGCACCCCATCGAGCGCGACGATGCACCGTTCGACGTGCTGGGCGTGCCCGTGCTACCGCTGCGGGCCATGCACCACAAGCTGCCCGTGCTGGGCTTTCGCATCGGTGGCTTCTGCTACCTCACCGATGCCAACCATATTGGTCCCGAAACCGTGGAGCAGCTGCGCGGGGCCGAGGTCATCGTACTCAACGCCCTGCGCCGCGAGCAGCACATCTCGCACTTCACCTTGGCCCAGGCCGTGGCCGTGCTCGAAGAAGTGCAGCCTAAGCGGGCCTTTCTCACGCACATCAGCCACCAGTTGGGCCGCCACGCCGCCGTAGAAGCCGAGCTGCCGGACTGGATTCGGTTGGCGTATGATGGGCTGAAAGTGGAGGTATAGGTTGTGTTGTATTTCCCTTGGGCAACCGAGATGTTTATTTCGCCGCTTTCTTCAGCGGGCGTAGTGGAACACTTGGTTGTTCATACCGGGCCGCCCATAACGTGGAGCAACTTCCTAGAGTCAAGGCCCGATACTTTCTGTCGTGGACAGATAGAAGCAGAGCGGTTTGATATCTTTCGCAACATCCGTGGACGCAATTCAATGTTACCGGTTATTGAAGGATGGGTGAAGGCTACGGAAGATGGTTCAGGAAGCGTTATTCGGATTAATCACCGGTTCCACCTCTTTGCTTTTGTCGTCGCTGGCGGGTGGTTAATTTTCAGTATTAAGTAGTCGGACATAAGTATTCGGTAGTAAGACCCAATGTTAAATCTTGATTGACAGCACTTTGATGTCTGAATACTGACTACTTAATACTGGCTACCTACTTATGATGGCTGGGAGTATGGTGTCAGGTTGGCTTAAATCTGGCGGATTTCGGCTGCCTGATGTGTTGTTTATAGCGCCGCTTATGCTGGAATTGGTCTTTTTTATTTATCCTTTCTGGCTGGAAGTTGGCAAATCGCGGCCCTTTCTGATAAAACTGTTGCTACTCACGCCGGTCAAAAGCTAATAAGGTAGTCCGGCCTCTCAATTTATGCACACCAACTACTATTTCCTGCGCCAGCTGGCCCCCGCGCTCACCGAGCGGCTGCGGGGCTACCGCGTGGCGGTGTGCTTCTCGCAGGAAAAGGATGAGCTGGTGGTCGGCCTTACCAACGGCACCACCGAATTCTGGCTGAAAGCGCAGCTGGGGGCCAATTTCCCGGCCGTGGCCCTGCCCGAAACCTTCCAGCGGGCCCGCGCCAACTCCGTTGATTTATTTCCTGAGTTGCTGGGGCAGCAAGTGGAAACCGTGGCCGCCTGGCCCCAGGACCGCGTGCTGCAAGTGAATTTTCGCAGCGGGGCGCGCCTCGTGTTCAAGCTCTACGGTCCGCGACCCAACGCCATTTTCCGGGTTGCGCCCGAAGCGCCCGCCCAGCTCTTCCAGAAAAAGCTGCTGGCCGATGCCGACCTGCGCCCGCAAGCCACGCCCGCGCCAGTGGCTCCCGGCAAGCTCCCCCCGCCGCTGGCCGACCTGCCCCTGCGGTACCTGCGTGCCAATGGCTACGACGAATCTCCGGCCGAAACCAAAACCCGGCTGGTACACCAGGTGCTGGCCCAGCTCGAAAAGCCGGCCTACTACTACCTCATTCAGCTCGACGGCCGCACCCGGCTCAGCCTGCTGCCGCTGGGCGACGTGCTCGAAACCCTGTCCGGCCACGACCCCATCGGGGCGCTGCGCCGCTTTGTGCCCATGGCCCTGGGCCGACGCGCCCTGGAAATGGAAACCAAGCAGCTACGCCAGCTGCTGGAGCGCCGGGCCGCCGAAGCCGATACCGCCGCTGCCCACGCCCGCCAGCGCCTGCATGCGCTGGCCCACGAGGCCGGCTACCGCCACACCGCTGACCTCATTATGGCCAACCTGCACGCCATTCCGGCCGGCGCGACCCAGGTAGAAGTGCTGGATTTTTATACCAACCAGCCCAAAGTCATCAAGCTAAAGCGCACCGAAAAGCCCCAGCTTACCGCCGAAAACCTCTACCGCAAGGGTAAAAATCAGCAAATTGAAGAGCGCCAGCTCACCGAGCGCATTGCCCGCCGCGAAACCGAAGCCCTGACCGCCCTCGAACGCCTCGAAGAGTTGGCCACCGTGCCCGCCCTGGCCGAGTTGCGCGGCCTGCGCACCTGGCGCAAGCAGCACGGCCTCGACCCCACGCCCGCAGCCACGAAAGCTGCCACCGAATTACCCTTCAAGGTATTTGAAGACCGGGGCTTCACCATTCTGGTAGGGCGCAATGCGGCCAACAACGACTTGCTCACCCAGAAATATGCCCACAAAGACGACCTCTGGCTGCACGCCAAGGACGTGACCGGCTCGCACGTTGTTATTCGGCACCGGGCCGGGCAGCCGGTGCCCGAGCCCGTGGTGGAGCACGCCGCGCAGCTGGCCGGCTGGTACTCGCGCCGCCAGCACGACTCGCTGTGCCCAGTCACGGTGACTCCCAAAAAATTCGTGCGCAAGCCCAAGGGTGCGCTGCCGGGGCAGGTAGTGGTGGAGCGCGAACGGGTGGTGCTGGTGAAGCCAGGCAACCCGTTCGAGCGGGAGTAGTGGCAGAACTTGGACCGCGAAATTTCATTTCGCCTCCGCACGAAACCTGAACGATGGGCCAATTGCGCGGGGGCGAAATGAAATTTCGCGGTCCAAGTTCTGCGGCGTTTACGTTCTGGCAATTGCAGTAAAACCAAAGAAGCCCGTTCCAATTGCTTGGAACGGGCTTCTTTGGTTGCGTGCGCGCGGGGAGATTCGAACTCCCACACCCGAAGGCACCACCCCCTCAAGATGGCGTGTCTACCAGTTTCACCACGTGCGCAAATAGAGCAACTAAACC
>JAYULN010000404.1:0-10505 GCA_043763525.1 Hymenobacter sp. | reverse complement strand
CCCCCCCCCACGCCGGCTGCCGGCATTGGTACAGCCGCTGGTGCGGCGGCCGTTGTGCCGCTGGTGGCATCGGGCCCCGCTTTTTCCATCGAAATGCCAACTCCTGATGCGGCATTAGTGCCCGCATCTACCATTCCCACGCCGCTCTCGCTGGCCGATTTAGCCGACGCGGATGCCCCTCTCCCGGCAGCCAGCAACCCGCAATCTGCCACCAGAAACCTGGAGCTGGTAGTGCCCGGCCGCGACGACCTCGACCCCAACGCCGGGGCCGCCATCGCCGCCGTGGCCGACGAGGACGAGGATGCCGAGGCTATGCCCGCCGGCAACTACGACCCCACGCTCGACCTGGCCCGCTACCAGTTCCCCACCCTGGAGCTGCTCAACGACTACGGCGTGGCCAAAGCCCAGGTCACCAAGGAAGAGCTGGAAGCCAACAAGGACCGCATCGTCGAAACCCTGGGCCACTACGGCATCAGCATTGCCAGCATCAAGGCCACCATCGGGCCCACGGTCACGCTCTATGAAATCGTGCCCGAGGCCGGCGTGCGCATTTCCAAAATAAAGGCCCTGGAAGATGACATTGCCCTGAGCCTGGCGGCGTTGGGTATCCGCATTATCGCGCCCATCCCGGGCAAGGGCACCATCGGCATCGAGGTGCCCAACACCAAAAAGGAAATGGTGAGCATCCGCTCGGTGCTGGGCTCGGAGAAGTTTGCCCGCACCGAAATGGACCTGCCCATTGCCTTCGGCCGCACCATCACCAACGAGGTGTTCGTGGCCGATTTGGCCAAGATGCCCCACCTGCTCATGGCCGGGGCCACGGGCCAGGGCAAGTCGGTGGGCCTGAACGTGATTCTGGCCTCGCTGCTCTACAAGCGCCACCCCGCCACGCTGAAATTTGTGCTCGTCGACCCTAAAAAGGTGGAATTGAGCATCTTCAATAAGATTGAGCGCCATTACCTGGCCAAGCTGCCCGACACGGAGGAGCCCATCATCACCGACACGAAGAAGGTGGTGAATACGCTCAATTCGCTGTGCATGGAGATGGACCGGCGCTACGATTTGCTGAAGGAAGCCGGCTGCCGCAACCTGAAGGAATACAACGTCAAATTCATCGAGCGCCGCCTCAACCCCAAGAAAGGCCACCGCTTCCTGCCCTTCATCGTGCTGGTTATCGACGAATTGGCCGACTTGATGATGACGGCTGGTAAGGAAGTGGAAACACCCATCGCGCGCCTTGCGCAGCTGGCCCGTGCCATTGGCATTCACCTGATTGTGGCCACCCAGCGCCCTTCGGTGAACGTCATTACCGGCATCATCAAGGCCAACTTTCCGTGCCGGATTTCCTTCAAGGTGACCAGCAAAATCGACTCGCGCACCATTCTCGACACTGGCGGAGCCGACCAGCTCATCGGCCAGGGCGACATGCTGTTCTCGGCCGGCTCCGACCTCATTCGGGTGCAGTGCGCCTTCATCGATACGCCGGAGGTGGACCGGGTTTGCGACTTCATCGGCGAGCAGCAGGGCTACTCCGATGCTTACCTGCTGCCCGAAGTGGCCGGGGCCGACGGCGATGCCGGCAGCGGCAACGAAGAAATGGACCCTTCGGAGCGCGACTCCATGTTTGAGGACGCCGCCCGCTGCATCGTGCTGCACCAGCAGGGCAGCACCAGCCTGCTCCAGCGCAAGCTCAAGCTGGGCTACAACCGCGCCGGCCGCCTCATCGACCAGCTCCAGCACGCCGGCATCGTGGGGCCGTTTGAGGGCAGCAAGGCCCGCGACGTGCTCATTCCCGACGAATACCAGCTGGAGCAGCTGCTGAACAGCATGAAATAGCGGCCTTGTGGAACCACCGCCGGAGCGCGGGCGGTTCTGCCCGTGTAGTTTTTGGTCTTCATCATCCCTTCATTCAATTTTTGGCCGACCGTTTGTTAAGCCAAATCCGTATCATGCCCGCCGAGCTTATTTTTCGCTCGCAGTGCTTCCCCTTTCTAACATGAAAAAGTCTTTCTCTTTGCTGTTGCTCGCAGCTACGCTGGCTTTGCCCGCAGCTGCCCAGCAAGACCCTAAAGCTGGTAAAATTCTCGACCAGATGAGCACCAAGTATCAGGCCCTTAAAGCGTTTCAGGCCACTTTCACCCAAACCCTGGAGAACCCCGGGGCCAAGGTGAAGCAGAACCTCAACGGCGACATTGTGGTGAGTGGCCAGAAATTCCGCCTCAAAATCAGCGGCCAGGAAGTTATCAACGACGGCAAAACCACCTGGACCTATCTGAAGAACGAAAACGAGGTCAACATCTCCGATTCCGACCCGGATTCGCAGGACATGTCGCCATCGCAGATTTACACGATGTACAAGAAGGGCTACAAGTACAACTACGTGCAGCAGGTAACGGAAAGTGGCGAAGCCCTTGATGTCATCGAGCTGGCCCCCGAAAACCGCCAGAACGACATATTCAAGGTGCGGCTCAAAGTGCGTAAAAAGGACGCGTCGGTAAAAAGTTGGCAGATTTTCAAAAAGAGCGGCAACCAGTACACCTTCTACATCAAGAAGTTTCAACCCAACCCGCCCACCGATGTCAACACCTTCGCTTTTGATAAGGCCAAGTACAAAGGCGTGAAAGTGGTGGACCTGCGCTGAAAACCAGTTTTCAGTGAGCCGCTTTCAGTAAGCTGTTTGCTTTGAATTACTATTGGGAATGGCGTGCTTCGACTGAGGCACGCCATTTCTGTTGAGAGCAAGCCCCGTTCTTACCTTTGCCGCACATAACAGCGGAACTGATAACTGCTCATTGTTAACTGTTAACTGACTTTTATGCGTGAAGATTTTCTCCACTACGTCTGGCAGCATCAGTATTTTGACAAAGCGGACCTGCGCACGGCCGACGGTGAGGAAATCCAAGTGCTGCGCCCCGGCCACCGCAACGCCGATGCTGGCCCCGACTTCCTCAATGCCCGCCTGCGCCTGGGCGAAGTGGAGTGGAATGGGGCCGTAGAAATTCACCTCCGCGCCTCCGACTGGGCCCGCCACCAGCACCAGACCGACCCCAAATACGACCAGGTGATTCTGCACGTAATCGGCAGCCACGATGCCGACGTGGTCCGCACCAATGGCAGCCGGATTCCGGCCCTGGCCCTGCAAGCCCGCCTCGCGCCCGAGCTGCTGGCTCGTTACCAGGCGCTGATAGAAGCGCCCGCCGCCGCACCGCTGCCCTGCGCCCCACTGCTGCGTTTGGTGCCCGAAATCACCAAAACAATGATGACCGAACGCGCCCTTCTGGAGCGCGTGGAGCGCAAAGCCGACACTATTGCCGCGCTGCACCAGCACCTCGGCCAGGACTGGGAAGCCACCGCCTACCACGCCCTGATGGCGGCATTTGGCTTCCAGAAAAACAATGAGCCACTGGCCCGCCTCGCCAAAGCCCTGCCGCTGGCCGTGCTGCGTCGCCATCGCCACGACCAGCGCCAGCTCGAAGCCCTGCTTTTTGGGCAAGCCGGTTTTCTGGTGGAAAATGACGAGACGGCGGCCGACGACTACATCCGCGACCTGCGGCAGGAACACGAGTTTCTGCGGCATAAATACAGCCTGGGCGCGGCGGCCCTGGCCGTGCATGAGTGGAACTACCTGCGCCTGCGGCCGGCTAATTTTCCGCCCGTGCGCCTGGGCCAGCTGGCGGGCCTGTTGCACGCCCGCCCGGCCCTGTTCGATGCGCTGCTAACGGCGCAGAGCGTGGCGGCGCTCACCGAATTTTTCCGCGCCCCGGCGCCCGAGTACTGGCGCACCCACTTCCGCCCCGGCCGGCCGGGTAAGGCGCCGGCCCTGGGCAAAGCCAGCACCGACCTGCTAATTACCAATGTGGTGGTGCCGCTGCGGGTAGCCTACGCCCGCCACCTGGGCCAGCCCGCGCTGGTTGAGAGCAGCGTTGCTCTGCTTAGTGAGCTGCCCGCTGAGCACAACCAATTCACCGACGTGTACGAAGCCCTCGGCTTCGTACACCGCACGGCGGCCGACTCGCAAGGCTTGCTTGCCCTGCACCAAAACTATTGCGTCCCGCGCCGCTGCCTGCATTGCGCCATCGGCAGCCGCCTGGTGCAGCAGCCCCGCCTTGTTTGATGATGAGAATAGCCTTGGCAGTTATTTTAAACGGGGCATTATTGGCCGGGCTACTGCTGTGGCTGCGGCAGCAATGGCGCTGGGCCGCGCCCGGCTGGTGGCGATGGGTATTCGTGCTGGGCCTGGCGTTGCGGGTAGGAGCGGGGGCAGCCCGCAACTGGCATCCGAAAGCAGATGCTCGCTTTATGAGTTACGTGTCCAGGATAATGACGAGCAAGCTGCAAGCCCACCCCACAGCAGCTTGGGACATTCTGACGCGTGCCATAACGGTTCTGCCCAAAGGCACGGCGACCCATGACTTTGTGTTTCAGAACACGTCGAATACTTGGATTCTGATTAAGATTCTGGCGGTTCTTAACCTGGCTTCGTTTCGCGTTGTGGGGGTTAACGCCTTTTATCTGAGTCTGTTCGTTTTTATAGGTTGCTGGCACTTGGTTCGTAAGCTGGCCGAGGTGTTTCCGGCCACGCCGGCGGGCGCGGGGGTAGCTGCCTTTCTGCTGTGGCCGTCGGTGTGGTTTTGGGCCACGGGCATCAGCAAGGAGGCGGTGCTGCTGGGCAGTGGGGCGTGGCTGACGGCGCGGGTGGTGGGCCGACTGTATGGCACAACGGCCAACGAGCAGGGGCGAAGCGGCAGCCAGCTTGGCTGGTGGCTGGGCACGCTGGCGTTGGCGCTGCTGCACTTTCAAATGCGCTACTTTTTTGCCACCCCGCTGCTGGGCGTGCTGTGCGGCATTGCGCTAGGCCATGGCCTCGACCGGTTTGCCCCGACGCGGCACCGTTGGGTGCAGGTAACGGCACTGGTGGTTGTGCTGGGAGCTGCTGCCTGGGTTGCGCCCCAGCTCAGTGTAGCTTTTCGCATCAATAAATTCACGAACCAGGTAATGCGGGTGTATTCTTCCGAGGTAGCGAACTCGGCGGGTCGGCCGCATTTTGAATACCCCAACCTGCGGCCCACGGTCGAAAGCATTGCCGCGCACGCCCCGCTGGCGGTGGTCAATGCCATTACCCGGCCGTGGCTAGGGCAATCGAGTCAGCCGCTGTACGTGGTGGCCGGCCTCGAGAACGCGGCCTTGCTGGCCTTGCTGGCCCTGGCTGCATGGTCGGGCCTGCGCGGCCGCATCGGCAAGCTGCCGTTTAGCCTAAGCCTTGGATTGATTGTTTTTTGCCTGATGCTTGCCTTTCTCATTGGCCTCACCAGCCCCAATCTGGGCTCCATGAACCGCTACCGCAGCGACTTGCTGCCCTTCCTGCTGCTGCTGCTGCTCCAGAACGACTATGCCGCTGCGGCTTTGCGCCACCTGCGATTAAATAGGCACAATCTGGACTGAACGCCGCGCCCCAAAATGCCCTGCCGGCCTGCGGTGTAACTTTGCACTGCGTTTGCGGGCCGCCCGAACTATTTCCCCCGGCCCGAACGCGCCCCTGACCACGCCCTTATTATGGAAAACCCCGTCATTATTCTTGGTGCCCAAACCGTTGGCACGGCTGCCCTCGATGCCTTTCTCTCCAACGAGGTGGTGGTGTACTGCCTGCTCGACGACGATGCCAAGCTGCAAGGCACCGAACTGCTCGACGTGCCCGTGATGGGCAACACCGACGACGGCGAGCTGCTGAAGCTATTGGGCAAAAAGTGCGAAGTATTCGTGGCCACCGAAGACACCGCCAGCCGCCGCAGCCTCACCCAAATGCTGCGCACCGAGTACGAGGCCGTGCCCGTTAACGCCATTCACGAGCGCGCCAGCGTATCGTCTCATGCTACGCTGGGCCACGGCAACTACGTGGGCCCCAACGCCGTGGTGGCCGCAACTGCCACCCTCGGCGATGGCTGCCTGGTAGGAGCCAACGTAGTAGTGGAAGCCCGCGCCAAGGTGGGCGATTTTGCCCAGTTGGGCAGCGGGGCCCTGCTCGGGGCCGACGCGCAAGTGGGCGAGCTGGCCTTCATCGGGGCTGGAGTCGTGGTGGTGGCCGGCGTGAAAATCGGCGACAAAGCCCGCGTCGGGGCCGGCTCGGTGGTAGTGGCCGACGTGCCCAACGGGCAGACCGTATTTGGCAACCCGGCGGTGAAAGTCTGAAGGGAATCATGAGTTTTGAATTATGAGTTGTGAGTTTTCAGTCAGCGCACGGAACTGCTCATAGCCAATAACTCAAAACCCATAATTTTTAACTCCTAATTCAACATGTATCAGGTTCTTCTATATTACTGCTACACGCCTCTCGATAACCCGGAGGAGTTCCGGGAGGAGCACCACCGCCTGTGCCTGGCGCTGGACCTGCGCGGGCGCATCATCGTAGCTGCCGAAGGGCTGAACGGCACCGTATCGGGCACGGCCGAAAACTGCGCCCGCTACATGGCCGCCGTGAAAGCCGACCCGCGCTTCGCCGCGCTCGAATTCAAGATTGATAGTGTAGAAGCCCACACGTTTCAGAAGCTGCACGTGCGCGTGAAGCCCGAAATCGTGCATAGCAGCCTGCGCCACGTGCGGCCGCACGAAAAAACCGGCCGACATCTCTCGCCCGCCGAGTTTAAGGCGCTGAAAGACCGCGACGACGTGGTGGTGGTCGACGTGCGCTCCGACTACGAGTACAACCTCGGCCGCTTTAAAAATGCTGTGACGCTGGACATGGAGAACTTCCGCGACTTCCCCGAGCGCCTGGAGCGGCTCAAAGAGTTCAAGGGTAAGAAGATTCTGACCTACTGCACCGGCGGCGTGAAGTGCGAAAAAGCCAGCGCCTTCCTGCTCGAACAGGGATTTGAAAACGTGTACCAGCTGCACGGCGGCATCATCAAGTACGGTATCGAGGCCGGGGGAGAGGATTTCGACGGCCAGTGCTACGTGTTCGATAACCGCGTGGCCGTGGACGTGAACAGTGTGAACCCCAGCGTGATTTCGCGCTGCCAGCACTGCCAGCAGCCCAGCAACCGCCTCGTGAACTGCGCCAATCCGCACTGCAACGCCCATCTGCCGCTCTGCGAAGCCTGCGGCGAACAGCTGCAAGGGGCCTGCTCCGAGGCCTGCGCCGAGCACCCCGACAAGCGCACCTACGATGGCACCGGTGCCTATCCCAAGCTCAGCAACCACTACAACCCGGCCCAAGGGCTTACTTCGTACGCCAAGTCTTAAATTATGAATTAAAAATTTCCCGTTTGCCAATTACATGGCTTAGCTGGTTGGCGATTTTTAATTCATAATTTTTAATTCATAATCTCCTCCCATGATTCCTTCCTCCGAGCTCATCCTCAACCCCGATGGCAGCATTTATCACCTTAACCTGCTGCCCGACCACATTTCCGACACCATCCTCACCGTGGGCGACCCCGCGCGGGTGGCGCAGGTGAGCCGGCATTTCGATTCGATTGAGTTTGAGGGCACGCACCGCGAATTTGTGACCCACGTGGGTTACTACCGCGGCAAGCGCCTCACGGTCCTGAGTACCGGCATGGGCACCGATAACATCGACATCGTGATGAACGAGCTCGACGCGCTGGTGAACATCGATTTCATGGCGCGCACCGTGCGCCCGGTGGAGGAGCGGCTGAGCCTGCGCATCATCCGGCTGGGCACCAGCGGTAGCCTCCAGGCCGATGTGCCCATCGGTGCGATGCTGGCCACCGAGCACGCCGTGGGCCTCGATAGTCTGATGCAGTTTTACCCACTGATGGAAACCGGCATCGAAACCGAAATTGCCACCGAGCTCCAGCGCACGCTGGCGCTGCCCTTCGCACCCTACGTGGTGCGCGGCTCCGACCTGCTGCGCGAGCAGCTCGGCGCGGGCATGCTGATGGGCAACACGCTCACCTGCCCCGGTTTCTACGGCCCCCAAGGTCGCGTGCTGCGCCTCGATTTGCGCCAGCCCGACTACATTTCCCGCCTCCAGAATTTCCGCCACCAGAGCGCCGAGGGCGAATTCCGCCTCAGTAACTTCGAGATGGAAACCGCCGGCTACTACGCCCTTGGCCGCCTGCTGGGCCACGAAGTGCTGTCCCTCAATGCCATTGTGGCCAACCGTGCCACCGGCGAATTCGCCGAAAACGCCGGGGCCGTGGTCGATGCCATGATTGAGCAAACCCTATCACGGATTACACAGCTTTAACGACCACGGATTAGCACGGATTTTAGCGAATTTCACGGATTTTGTAGTCGATTACTTACTTGCCAAACAGAAAAAGGCTTGCCAGTTGGCAAGCCTTTTTCTGTTTCCCCGTAAATTATCGGCTGAACAGAATCGACTACAAAATCCGTGAAATCCGCCAAAATTCGTGCTAATCCGTGGTCTAGTAGAAGTCGAAACCTAGTACGGCCCGTAGCGGCAGCGAAGCCCCGGATTTGAGCGTGAGATGGTCGGCATCGGCGGCCCAGATGGTGGTGGCCACGCGCTTGGCCGCACCATCGGCGGTCTGGAAATAGATATCGAGCTTGCCGTGGTAGGCATTGCCGAGAGTTACGGCGCGGTCGGCATCGGCGCGGCGGTGCTGGCGGGCGGTGGGGTCGGTCAGCACGTCGTCGGGGGCGAAGTGCATGGCGGCGATATCTTCTTTTTCGACTATTTCGACGACGGCGGACGTGTGCGTGAAGGACATGGCTGGGAGAATAAATTTGGTTGAAAAGCGGCTGCGCCCGCCTCTGCGGTACTGATGCTTAAAAACGGAAAATTACCAAGCTCGTCTATGTTTTTGATGAGGAATTTTAGCGAAAAATTCCTCAGGGCAGCTGGGCCATAAACTCCATCGTGTCGACGCGGTCGGCGTATTCGGCCACGCCGGGCGACTGCGCCTGGCCAAAGGGCAGGCTGCCCGCAAACCGCGCCCCGGCCGATACCACGCACTGCGTTTGGGCCGCCACGTCGGTGAGCTGGTCCACGAGGTCGATTTCGCTGCCATACCCGGCATAGTGCAGCACCGAAATAGCCGACACCAATGCCTGCCCGCGCGTGAGTAGCAGGAAGCCGGTATCGTAGTGCGGCACGCGGTTCACGAGCAAAATACTCTTGTTGTAGTCGTAGTTGTTGTTGTACTTGTGGTGGTTGAGGACGCTCTCGTAGGTTTGCAGCGAGTCGAGCAAGGGCACGAAATCGTAGCCCTCGGGCACGAAGAGCTTGCTCACGTTGCGGCAGCCCAAGCCGTAGTACTGGAAAATATCGGGGCCGAGGCGGGCCAATTCTTCGCTGGTTTCCTGGCCCGTGAGCACGGCCACGCTGGTGCGGTTGCGCCGGATGAGGTGGGGCTTTTTGCCGAAATAAAACTCGAAGTAGCGGGCCGTGTTATCCGAGCCGGTGGCAATGAAAGCATCGGCCGCGTTGAGCCGGGGCAGCACTTGAATGAAATTCGTGAAGCGCGGCTCGATACCCGTCAGCTCTTCCATGAGCCAGGTCATCAGCGTGGTATCGTCGGCGCTGAGCTTTGCCAGCAGAATATGCCCGCTGAGCAGTACGCACAGCATATCATGAAAGCCGACGAGGGGAATGTTACCGGCCATCACCACCCCGATTTGATGAACGGTGGTAGGCTCGGCCGGGTAGCGGGCGGCCCAGCGGCGCAGCGGCGCTTCGGCCAGCAGGTGCGCGATGCCAGCCACGGCGGCCGTCACGCTGGGCACGTCGAACCAGGCGTTCTGGTTGCGGGCGCGGCTGGCCAACGGGGTCAGCTCATCGGGAGAAATAGAAGCCAGGCGCTGGCCCAGGGCCACAAAAGCAGCCAATCGTTCGGAATGATTCATAATAAAAACGGGGTCTCGCCGGCTTAAGACCGGCTCAAGCCAGACAAATACCCCGCAAAATTGGGCGAAACCATGCAAACCCCGCCGCTGTTGGTTAATTTTGCAGACCCAAAGAACGGCGCGGGCCGGGCGTTTTACGTAAAGCCCGCAAATCCAGCTCTGGTTTCCCCCAACTCCTGACCCCCGACGCCCCATGGCCATCATGATAACCGACGAGTGCATCAACTGTGGTGCCTGCGAGCCGGAATGCCCCAATAACGCGATTTACGAAGGCGGTGCCCAATGGCGCTGGGCCGATGGCACCAGCCTGAAAGAAGTAAACGCCCCCGACGGTGCCGTAGTGGCCGGTACCGCCCCGCAAACCCCGGTTTCGGACGAGTACTACTACATCGTATCCGACAAATGCACCGAGTGCGTGGGTTTTCACGAAGAACCCCAGTGCGCCGCCGTGTGCCCCGTCGACTGCTGCGTGGACGACCCCGACTACCGCGAAACCCGCGAGCGCCTGCTGGAAAAGAAAGAGTGGCTGCACATCGCCGCCTAAGCAGCTCCGCTGCCGATGAATCGGGCCGCTTCCATTGGGAGCGGCTTTTTTTTGCTTCATCGGCATGAGAGAGGAGAATACCAGAAACGTACCTTTGCCGAAATACGCAACTCCCCATTATGTCCCTCGCCAC
>JAYULN010000403.1:0-10512 GCA_043763525.1 Hymenobacter sp. | reverse complement strand
TATAGATAGATATTCAATGATTATTGCTCGTTGAACGGGCGCTTTGGCGGGGTGAATGGGGTGCGCCGGGGGGCGATATGCCGGCATCTTGCCCCGGCCCTGCCGGCATACCAGGGTCGAGATGCGGGCATACAAGGGTTGATAGGCCTCCATGTAGGGGTCGATAGGCCCGCCTACGGGGAGTAGCAGGCCGGTACACAGGGGGCAGGCGGGTAGCTACCGGCCGAAGCAATGGCTTTTCGCTAGGTTTGCGGCATCCGCCAGCACCTGAGGGATAGTCCGGGGGAGTTGGTTTGTTTTTACAATTTTACCCGATAGTGTAAAAAACAGTCATGCAAAAATGGCCCTGAAGCTTCAGGGGCGCACCATTGCCGATAAGCTGGCCCTGTGGCAGGGTTCAGCCGCCGTGGTGCCGGGCATTACGGCGCTGAAAAACGTGGTGCCCGCCGTGGACGAAGTGGCCAAGCTGGCCGCCTAAGTAGGTAGCCAGTAGTAAGTAGTCAGTAGTCGGACATGAAAGTGCTGTCAATCAAGATTTAACATTGGGTCTGACTACCGAATACTTATGTTCGACTACTTACCTCGGCGAAACCAGCACCCACGCCGAGGATGCCAAAAAGATGGTGGCCAACCTGCTGGTGGGGCGCGATGCCGCCGAGGCTTCCTTCGACGCGGCCTTCATCACCTTCGGCGGCAGCGTGCAGAGCCTGGCCGGCGGCAGCGCGGCCCTCATCACGGAAGCGGCCCTGCCGCTGGCCAGCCACAACACTACCCCCGTGGTCCTGACCAAAATCGCCGGGGTGAGCGTGACCCAGGGCGACGAGAAGGGCCACGGCTACTGAGTGTGTGCCGGCCAGCGAACAAATTCAGTATCTTCGTAGTTGAATCCCGACACATTAAACCAACCCGCATCATGGTGGCAACCACGACGAAGACGTACGTTCCGTACAAAGTAAAGGACATGAGCCTGGCCGAGTGGGGCCGCAAAGAGATTCGCCTGGCCGAAGCCGAAATGCCCGGTTTGATGAGCCTGCGCGAGGAGTTTGGCGCGGCGCAGCCCTTCAAAGGCGCGCGCATTGCCGGCTGCCTGCACATGACCATCCAAACGGCGGTGCTCATCGAAACCCTGCAAGCGCTGGGTGCGGAGGTAACCTGGTCGTCGTGCAACATCTTCTCGACCCAGGACCACGCCGCCGCCGCCATTGCGGCCGCCGGCGGGGCCGTGTACGCCTGGAAGGACATGACCGAAGAGCAGTTCAAATGGTGCATCGAGCAGACCTTGTTTTTCGGCGAGGACCGCAAGCCCCTGAACATGATTCTGGACGATGGCGGTGACCTCACCAACATGGTACTGGACCGTTTTCCCGAACTGGCCGCCGGTATCAAAGGCGTGTCGGAAGAGACAACGACCGGCGTGCTGCGCCTGTACGAGCGGGTGAAGAACGGCACGTTGTCTTTCCCCGCCATCAACGTGAACGACTCGGTGACGAAGTCGAAGTTTGACAACAAGTACGGCTGCAAAGAGTCGGCCGTGGACGCTATTCGTCGGGCTACCGACGTGATGATGGCCGGCAAAGTGGCCGTGGTGGCTGGCTACGGCGACGTAGGAAAAGGTACCGCCGCCTCGCTGAGCGGTGCCGGTGCCCGCGTCATCGTGACGGAAATTGACCCCATCTGTGCTTTGCAGGCGGCCATGGATGGCTACGCCGTGAAGAAGCTGGTCGATGCCGTGAAGCAAGCCGACATCGTGGTGACGGCTACCGGCAACTGCGATATCCTCACCGAGCAGCATTTCCGCAGCCTGAAGGATAAGGCCATTGTCTGCAACATCGGTCACTTCGATGAGGAGATTGACATGGCGTGGCTGAACGGCAACTACGGCCACACCAAAGACACGGTGAAGCCGCAGGTTGATATCTACACCATCGAGGGTAAAGAGGTGATTATCCTCGCCGAAGGCCGCCTCGTAAACCTGGGCTGCGCCACCGGCCACCCCTCGTTCGTGATGTCGGCTTCGTTCACCAACCAGGTGCTGGCCCAGTTGGAGCTGTGGGAGCGCAACGACCATTACACCAACCAGGTGTACACCCTGCCCAAGCATTTGGACGAAAAAGTGGCCCGCCTGCACCTCGCCAAAATCGGCGTGGAGCTGGACGAGCTGACCACGCACCAGGCCGACTATATCAAGGTGACGGTTGAAGGTCCGTTCAAGTCGGACCTGTACCGCTACTAGACCACGGATTAGCACGGATTTCAGCGGATTGCACGGATTTTGTAGCCGACATTCATTGCTTCTGTTTGCCGTGTGAAATAGGAAAAGGCCACTCTTTGGAGTGGCCTTTTTTTGTTGAAAGTAAAGGAGGCCGGGGCGGCTACGAAATCCGTGCAATCCGCTAAAATCCGTGCTAATTCATGGTCGGGGTGATGCCCATGTTGGCGTAGCAGAAGCTCCATACGTCGGCCCACTCGTCGATGGGTCAGGTTGGTTTTATCAACGTATTAGCGTAACAACTCCACGCTGGTGTTGCTGTTGGCCATTACAATTTGGGTAGTCGATTTGGTAGAAGTACTCACCACCGGAAGCACCGTACCCGTTCCAATGCAGGCTCGGGGCAATGCTTTCGTACACTAACTGTCCCCAGCGCGAAAACACGCGCAAATGCCCGTGGGGCAGCGCGGCCCGCACGGGGACAAACTCGTCGTTGTAGCCGTCGTCATTGGGCGTAAATACCGTGGCCCCGGTGAAATCGACCGCTGAGGGAAGCACCGCGACGGTGTCGCGCACTACCCGGCCATCGGCCAGCGTGAGCCGGACGGGGTAAGTGCCACCGTGCGTGTAGCGGTGGGCCACTTGGCCGCCCACGGCCGTGTTAGCGGCATCGGAAGGGTCGTCAAAGTCCCAGCGCAGGGCGGCGGGCAGGCCGGCGCTGCTGGCCCAGAACCGCACCGAATCGTCGGGGCGGCCCATGGCCTTGTTGATGGCCGCCTGCGCGTAAAGCATGTTGGTTATCAGATTGGGCAAAAAGGCGACGGGATATTGGCCGGGGCGGTAGGGATAGGCTTCGGGCACGAAGCCGCAGCCCGCCCCCACCACGTCGGGCTGCCGAACGATGGCGGCCGAAACCGGGCCGACAAACGTCAGGTTGAGCACGGGGTCGTAGTGGTGCCGGTTGTAGAAGAGTGCGGACCACAGCGTGCCGTCCGGGGCCAGCTGCAAGCCGAAGCCTCCCGCGTCCTCGCCAGGGCCGGGCGGCGGCGGCACGTCGGATGCTTTCACCCGCGACTGTTCGATTTCGGCCGGGGTGCTCCGGCGCAGGTCGTACTGCCACAGGTCGTTGTAGCGGAGGGGTTCGGTGGCGAAGTTCGGATTGGGCTCGATGGTGTAGAGCAGCTGCGAATTGGGTGAAAACGAGGCCGTGTGTACGTTCTGGGCGGCGGGCAGAAACGGCAGGCGGCGCACGGCTTGCTCGTGCGAGACGGTGCCGGTGGCGTTGTCGAAGTCGTAGAGGCACACGTACTCGGCGGAGGTGTTGCCCGGCAGGGACAGGGTGCCGCTGCACACGAGGCGGCGGCCGTTGGGGGCGGCTTTCAGCTCGCAGGTGGTGGGCCGGGCGGCTTGCCCGGCCAGCGAGGCCACGGGCGTGGTGCCCACGCCGGCCCGCGTGAGGGGGAAGGTCAGAAAGCCTTGCGCGTTCAGGTCGCGGGTAATGACCCAGAAATCGCGGTTGTTGCGGTGGCGCACCACCGTCACGCGGGCCTTCGCGGTGCGCGTCAGCACCTGCCCCTTCGCCACGACGGCCCCGTCGCCGTTCTGGAGCCGGGCATCCACTACGGCGTAGGTTAGGTTGTAGGAGATAACGCCGTTTTCCCGGAAGAGCGTCCAGTAAAATACGTAGTACCGCCCATCGGGGCCGGGCGTAGCGGCAACGGACTGCACCAGCCGCTCGTACGGCACGTCCGGGAAACCCCGCGGCGCGTCCAGGAGGCCGTTGGCCATGAGCCGATGTCGGCGGTTGTTGATGACAAGACCGTCGGTGTAAAGAATCAGATTACCCGCTGGGTCGCTTATCGTAGCGTTGCTGAAGCCTGGGGCAATTGAGTAAGTTCCACCGCAGGTATCGGCGGGAAGGGTGCCTGTTTCTGTGAAACAGACCTTTATTTTAGTGCCAATCGGTCTGCCAGCCGAATTATGGTCAATGCCATCTCCAAAACACCATGTGCTGAATTCCTTCTGTGCCCGGGCGGACGGGTGGAACAGCAGCATTACTACCAAAAGCAACAAGTAGCGCTACTGTATGAGAGCAAAGGGCGGTTGGGGCGTTGAAGCGCAGCACCGGCCAGAATGGTCAGCGCTGCCTCCTCCAATAAGAGCCATCACTCTTTTATCAGGCGCTGCGTCAGCAGCTTGGACCCGTCGAACAGCTGCACCTCGTAGAGGCCCGTAGGCAGCGCCTGAACGTCGAACGAGGAAACGCCGGCTTCCGTAGCTGCGCGTTGCTCATAGAGCACCCGGTCCGCCATGCTCACCACTTTTACCCATTGGTAGCGGGCAGGTTGTGACGTTTGAATTTCGACCTTGCCGCTGGTCGGGTTTGGATAGAGGAAGACTAGTGCTTTTTCGGCCGGTACGGGTGCTTGCTGGGTTTCGGCTACGCCGCGGCAATATTGCCCTTGAAAAACAAACTTCCTTACCCCCAGATGCAGGGTGGTAGTACCACTACAGGAAATAAAGCCGGTACCGGAGCCAGCGCAGGGACTTGTTACGAATACGTCCTGGTCGAACGTAAACGGGCCGTTGCCGCTACCAGAAATAGTGGCGGTGTTGCTGCCCGATGAACTTTGCGTAATCGTGAGAATTGCGCCCGACGACACGTTGTAGGGTTGGCCATTGGGGTAGTAGTTGAGGCCGGCGTTTGTCGGGTCAAAAAGTATCGTGGGGGTGCCGGTGCAGGGTGAACGGGTCACCGTGGGCGTTGGACATACCGGAGCAATGTCACCAATCTGGTAAGTTGCAGACAAGGCAGTGCCATAACCCCCACAAACTGTTCGCTGCTGACAAGTAACAGTGATAGCGCCCGGTTGCGGCGTTTTTATGGTGGCAGAGCCAAGTGGTGGCGTGCTGCCATTGACTGGTTGCCTGTAAGTCTGCGAATTGGTGTTGGGAAAGTAGGCCCCTGTACCACTGATTCTCCACTCCAGAAAATCGGGGTTTCCAACCTTTGTCACCGTCACGGTTTTGTCGGTGGCGGCGGTAGTGGGGCACAGGCCATTGGATAGCTGCATATTTGTCGGCTTCGCGGGGGCCGGAGTCACAGGCAGCGTCAGCGTCGAAACGGCGCTGCTGGGAACAGGGCCACCGCAGCCGTTTTGCGCGGCAACGCTAATGGTGACGCTGGTTACGGTGCCGGGCGTTGTGTCGGGCAGCAGGAGTTGGGCCGTGGTGCCGGTGGTGCTGCCGGGCGTGATGCTGCCCGCGCTGGTTTGCACTACGTAACCCGTGGCACCAAACGAAGCGTCCCAATTGACGGTGTAGGCCTGGCCACGGCAAATAGTGGTGGGGCATCGGCAATGGCCAGATTTTGAGGCCGATTGCCCTTGTAGCGCACCGTGATGAAGTCGTGGTCGTTGCCCCCGAAATTTCCACAACTGTAACCAGTACAATCTACTGTTATTCCGACGATGATTTCTCCTGGTTGGGCATTAGTTTGCACATTCCCCCATCGGGTAAGACTGCTGGGGTAGCTTGAATTGTAGTAAACACCGGTCGCGGACGGGGTGGAGGCGCTGGGTACCCGGTCGTACATATACAAATTAACCTTAGAATAGTCGTCACCTACCGCATCTTGCTATTGTTCATTATAGTAGTGGCCTTGTTCCGTGGTGTGTTGCAGCGACCAGATGAAAGGAGGTCGCACAGAAGGATAAAAAGGGTAACCACCTTCGCCTACACAAGTGCTTTGGAACTCAAACATATACCTGAGCGAGGAAATGGTGCCAGCGGTTGGGTTTACGGTATTGGGGCAAAGGTCAAGTGGGTCGAAACGTGTGTTAAGCCCTGTGGTGCCAACTGGACCTTTGTAATGAATGGTATTGGAACTCAGCGGCGACAAAGCGAGAACTGTTGGGGCAGCGCTGTTGGGGTGTTGCACCTGTGCGACAGCGAGGCGGTTATCTAAGCTCAACAGTAGCAAAACGATAAGGCTTAAATTGCCCCCCCCCAGAATCTGTAAGATTTTTTCATGATGGGAACAGTGGAAAAAAGTTGATGGGTGAAGCAATGACACCATGAATAATGAAACTTCAAAGTGCTTCATAAAATATATTATTGGGATAACATATGTGCCTTGCCATAGCCTTTGAAAGTGGTGCGGCAAGCACAATGTTAGATAGTCGCATCCTGCCCAGATATTTTTACTTCACCTCCGGCACCATGCCCATGTTGGCGTAGCAGAAGCTCCACACGTCGGCCCACTCGTCGATTTGCAGCTTGGTGCTTTTGCCCGCGCCGTGGCCGGCGTTCACGTCCACGCGGATGAGGGTGGGGTTGGGGCCGGTGTTGGCGGCTTGCAGGGCGGCGGCAAATTTGAAGGAGTGGGCGGGCACCACCCGGTCGTCGTGGTCGGCGGTGGTGACCATGGTGGCGGGGTACACGGCGGGCTTCAGGTTGTGCAGGGGCGAGAACTTGATGAGGTTCTCAAACTGCGCCTTGTCGGCCGAAGTACCGTATTCGGGGGCCCAGTTCCAGCCGATGGTGAAGGTCTGGTAGCGCAGCATGTCCATCACGCCCACGGCGGGTAGGGCCACGTGTGCAAGGTCGGGGCGCTGCGTCATAACAGCGCCTACCAGCAGGCCGCCGTTCGAGCCGCCGGCCATGGCGAGGTGGTCGTAGTCGGTGTACTGGTTGGTTTTAAGGTATTCGGCGGCGGCGATGAAGTCGTCGAACACGTTTTGCTTGCGCGGGGTCATGCCGGCCTGGTGCCAGGCTTCGCCATATTCGCCGCCGCCGCGCAGGTTGGGAATGGCCAGCACGCCGCCGTTTTCCAGCCACAGCATGCGGGCCACCGAGAAGCCGGGCGTGAGCGAGATGTTGAAGCCACCGTAGGCGTAGAGGTAGGTCGGGTTCCTGCCGTTCAGCTCCACGCCCTTTTTGTGGACGATGAACATGGGAATCTTGGTGCCGTCTTTGCTCGGGTAAAACACCTGCGTGGTCACGTAATCCTGCGGGTTCACGTCCACTTTCGGGGCGCGGAATACGGTGCTGGTATTCGTGGCCAGGTCGTACTTGTAAATCGTGGTCGGGTAGGTGAACGACGTGAAGGCGTAGTACACGACCTTGGCATCGCGCCGGCCACCGAAACCGCTGGCGGTACCAATGGCCGGCAGCTTCACGTCATTCTGAAACTGGCCCAGCTCCGAATACACTTTCACCTGCGAGCTGGCATCGTTCAGATAATCGGCCACGAGGCGGCCGCCCACCTGCGTCACGCTCTCCAGCTTGTTCTTGCTTTCGGGCAGCACGTCGTGCCAGTTGGCTTCCTGCGGCTTGCGCGGGTCGATGCGGACCACGCGAAAATTGGGAGCCTTGTAGTTGGTGTACAGCAGCACCTCGCCGCCCACGTTGCCGATGACGGTGTTCTGGAATTCGTAGCTGGCAAGGAGCGTGGTCCAGGTGCTGGCCTGCTTGGGGTCGGTGAGGTCGCGCACCTGAATGCGGTTGCCGTCGGCCTTGCCCTCGGTGAGGCCCAGCACCAGGAACCGCTCATCCTCGGTGGCATTGGCGAAGCGGAAACCCAGGGCCATTTTGGGGTTTTCGTACACCAGCCTGTCGGCCGATTGCGGCGTGTTCAGCTTGTGAAAATAGACTTTGTGAAACTCGTTTTTGCCCGACAAATTGTTCTCGCCGGCCTTGGGCGCGTCGTAACGGGAGTAGTAGAAGCCGTTTTTGGTCCAGGAAGTGCCGGAAACCTTCACCCAGCTCAACTCTTCGGGTAGCAGCTTATTGGTGGTCAGGTCCATGATACGGACCTTGTGCCAGTCGGAGCCGCCGCCGCTGGTGGCGTAGGCCAGGTAGCGGTGGTCGTTGCTGAACTCGGTGCCGGCCAGGGCGGTGGTGCCGTCGGCCGAAAACTTATTGGGGTCGAGCAGCAGCAGCGGCTCGCCGGTGCCGCGCTGGCGATACAGCACGGCCTGGTTCTGCAAGCCGTCGTTCTTGCTGAACACCAACTCCGAACCCACCTGTTCGGGCACGCCAAACCGCTCATAATTCCAGATTTTGGTGAGCCGCTCCCGAATTTTGTCGCGGAACGGAATCTGCCCCAAGTAGCCAAACGTGACTTCGTTCTGGGCCGTCACCCAGGCCTTGGTTTCGGGCGAGTCGAGGCTTTCGAGCCAACGGTAGGGGTCGGGCACCTTCACGCCAAAATAAGTGTCGGTGAAGTCGGTTTTGCGGCTTTCGGGGTATTTCACGGGGGGAATGGCAAGGAGTTCCAATCCGGCGCGGCGACTGGGCTCACCGGTTTCGGGGATGGTGGTTTCAGTAAGGGCCTGGTTGCGGGGCAGGGTGTTGCGGTCCGGCGGCGAAGTGGCGCGGCAGGCCGTGGCGGCCGTCAGCAGGGCCAGGAGGGGGAATACGGCTTTCATAAAGGCTGGGGCTATAGTAGGAACCAGGAAAAAAGAACGTCAGGCCCGATTCGGCACCTCGTTAGTCCGGTTGCACATCATCTGCAATGGGCTTCGCTGCGTCAGTCACTGTCGTCTCGCTTGCCACCGTATTCGTGTCTGGAGCCGCTACCGGTGCCGGGTCATCGGCTCCAATGGCGCTGGTGGACTGGGCCACCACGGCGGCCACCAGCTCGGGCAGGTTGGTCCGCAGCCAGCGCAGCTCCTCGTCCACGCGCTGGCTTACCAGGCGCTCCACTTCGAGGCGTTGGGCGGGGCTGAGCTGATTATCAGCCGGCGTGGCGGGAGTTGCATCAGGGTCGGGCGCGGCGGCTAGTATCAGGGCTTCCGCCCGCTTCACGCGGGCTACCGAGTCGGCCACGGCGGCGCTGGTTTCGGCGGCGGCGGCCTGGGCAGCGGTGGCCGCTTGCTTGGCTAGCAGGGTTTCGCGGCGCTGCTGCCGCCGCCACTGGCCCAGCGTCACGCGCAGCATCACGTAGAGCACCAGGCTCAGAATACCCAGAATGAGGGCCAGCGGCGCGGCAAAGCGGTTGAGCGGACTTTCCGGGCCAGTGGCTGGCTGGGCGGTGGTGCCTGCGCCGGCCGCGTCGCGTTCGGCGGCGGCCTGGGCTTCGGCGGCTTCGGCAGGACCGGGAGCGGCGCTGGCAGCGCGGGCCGTCGTGTCGGGCACCTGGGGGTTCATGGCGGTGGGCACGTCGCCGGGCGGGGTGCCGCTCTCCACGTAGTTGGTCAGGGCCGCTTCGAGGGCGGCCACACGGGCCATGCGGGCGGGGTCGCGGCGGCGGGCGGCCGAGCCTTTCAGCTTGCCCAGAATGGCCTTGGCGAGCGCCGCCAGCCGGGCGCGAGTGTCTTTTTTGCCTTGATAAATACTGCCCCGGCCCTCAATGGGCTGGTACAGCAGGCTGTACACCCGCAGGCTGTCGGGCCGGATGCTGGCGGCCAGCGCGTCGAGGTTGCCGCCTTCGCAGCGCACGGTGCTTTTGAGGTTGGGCCGGCCGGCATCGTCGTACACGAAGCGCACCGTGGCGCACCAGATTTGCACCTTCGATTCATCGAGCGAGGGCTGGCCGAGGGGCGTTTGGGCGCGGAGCTGGGTGTTTATCAGGAGCACGAGGGCCAGCAGCAGGGTCAGGGCAGGACGGAAAGTCATAAGCAGCGCTATTTTACCGGGAAAGTACGGTTTTAGGCGCTATTTATGATGGATTTGGTAATACGGGTTCTCCGAACTTAGAGGTCCCAGATACCACTTGCCTACGGTCAAATACAGCGGTGGCTAAGGGAGCAGGTGGATAGCTCAAAAAGCCAATGCTACTTTTTGCTGGAATACTTTACCCGCCATACAATAGCAGACCGGCTTCAAGTTAGACTTTAGGCTTGTTTAGCTAGGCAGCCTAACATCATTGCGTAGCTTCGCGAAATAGTGGGCCTCTAGCTCAACTTTCCGAAAATGGCACAAGCAACTGATTATTCGCAATTCCTGCAAATCGAAGGCGACAGAATTTTTGTCCCTCTTAAAAACAAGATGCTCAAACTCACGCCCGAAGAGCGGGTGAGGCAAGAGTTTATTCATATTTTACTCACTGATTACCATTTCACCGCTGACCAGATGGCCCAGGAGGTCAAAGTCAGTAATTCCAAGCGAGGCCAGGGTAATGCCCGCGCCGACATCGTGATATGGCGCTCCAAAGAAGATAAAAAGGCCAAGAAAAGCCCGATTATCGTGGTGGAATGTAAGGCCCAGCAGGTAACCATCCGGGATGAGGACTACTACCAAGGTATGAATTATGCCGCCTGGGCGGGGGCTGATTTTTTCGTGACTACCAATCAGAAGGA
>JAYULN010000402.1:0-22393 GCA_043763525.1 Hymenobacter sp. | reverse complement strand
AGCACGCCCGAGCCGGGAAAAAAGTAGTCGGGCGAGAGCGTGGCGAACACAATCAGCTGCACATCGTCGGGTTGCACGCCGGCCATTTCGAGCGCTTTGCGGGCGGCATTGGCCCCCATGTTGGCCGTGGTGTCCTTGCCTTCTTCAAACCAGCGCCGCTCCTGAATCCCGGTGCGCTCCTGAATCCAAGCATCGGAGGTGTTCATCATCGGTTCCAGCTCGGCATTTTTGACCACCCGGCTCGGCACGTAGTGGCCGACACCGGCAATGTAAGAATGACGTAAAGTGGCCATGGAAGAAGGGTAATGGTGTGGGAATTCTGAGAAATCAGTAATTAAACGTAAGAGAGGCCGAAATCGGCTTGCAACCTAAAGCGGCGAGGTGGCACGCAAAAGGGGCGCAAAGGTGGCAGGTTTAACGAGAGAATCCAGCAAATGCCACAATTTTTTGCCCTCGTCGGCCCACAGCACGTCGGTAGGGATGCCGAGCGGATAAAAAACCTGCTGCTGTAGCTGCATTACGAAGGTTGGGGCATCGATGGGTGCCGCGAAGTTGAGCTGCCAGCCTGCGCCGTGCTTGTGCAGCAGCTCGTGCCACAGCACATTGGGCGAGGCGATGATGGGCAGGCCGTGGGCCAGGTACTCGAACAGCTTGGTGGGGCGGCAGCGCGCGGTGCTGGGGTGGGGCCGGTAGGGCATCAGGCCCAGGTGGCTTCGCCCAATGGCCGCCACGATTTCCGCGTGCGGCACCAGCGTGGCCCCGCCGATGAGCGTGAACAACACCGGCAGGGTCGCTACTTTGGCTTCCAGCGCCCGCAGCAGGGCCGGCTGTTGGCAAAAACCGATGATGGTGAGGTGCGCACCGCCTGGCCACGCGTCGCGCAGCTGCTCGGTGAGTGCCATGGCTTCCCACACGCCATTGAGCTCGGAAATAGTGCCCGAATAGAGCAGTTGCAGGGTTTCGGTGGGGGCGGGCAGTGGCCGGGCCTGGGTGGGCAGGTTTTCGGTGGGGGCGGGTTGGTACTTGTTTTCGAGCACGACGACGCGGCCGGCCGGCAACTCCGCCAGAAAGGGCAGCTCGTCGGCGTAGCTGGCCTCGGCCAGGATGAGACCGGCGGCCCGCCGGGCGGCTTGGGTTTCGACCCAGCGCAGGCCTGCGGCCAGCCAGCGCCGCGTGCGGCCCTGGTATACCTGTTGGGTAGAGACGTTAAGCGCGTAGTTTTCGCGGATGTCGTAGAGAAACCTGCGCCCGTGGCCCAGCCACTGCCATAGCAGCGTGGCCGGCAGTAGCTCGGGCGCGTGAACCACTACCACATCGGGCCGCAGGTGCTGCAGCAGGCTCCAGTAGCGCCACTGCGCAGCCAGGCGGCCCAGGCTCAGCCGCGAGCCGTTGAAAATGCGGTGTCGGTACACGCCCCAAAACTCATCGGCTATGCCGTCGGCAAACCCCACGAATCCCCGGCCGGCCACATGAATCTGCGTGTAGGGCCGGTTGCTAAGGGTTTCGGCGAACTTTCCCCGCATGCGGGTATCGTCAACCGGCTTCAATACCGAAGCCAGCAATACCACCAAACGCGAAGAACCAGAACCAAGCACGCCCCAAAGATGCTATTTTTGCCCTTATAATTTCAGTACCCGCCGCCCCCAACCTTATGTCCAACGCCACCTCCGCCCTCAGCCTAACCGCCGCCCAGTCCCTCATCGAAAATGCCTGGGACGACCGCGCCCTGCTCCAAAACGCCGATACCAAAGCCGCCATCGCCCACGTCATCGAGGAACTCGACAAGGGCCGCCTGCGCGTGGCCCAACCCACCGCCGACGGCCAGGACTGGCAGGTGAACGACTGGGTGAAAAAGGCCGTCATCCTTTATTTCCCGCTGCAAACCATGCAAACCGAGTCGGTGGGCCCGTTTGAATACCACGACAAAATGCGCCTCAAAACCGACTACGCCGGCCAGCAGGTGCGCGTGGTGCCGCCCGCCACGGCCCGCTACGGCGCGTTCCTGGCTCCCGGCGTTATCCTCATGCCCAGCTATGTCAACATCGGGGCCTACGTAGGCGAAGGCACCATGGTCGATACCTGGGCCACCGTGGGCAGTTGCGCCCAGGTAGGCAAAGGCGTGCACCTGAGCGGCGGCGTGGGCCTCGGCGGCGTGCTCGAACCCGTACAGGCAGCCCCCGTTATCATCGAGGACGGCGCTTTCATCGGCTCGCGCAGCATTCTGGTCGAAGGCTGCCGCATTGGCAAGGAAGCCGTGATTGGTGCGGGCGTCACCATCACCGGCAGCACCAAAATCATCGACGTAACCGGCCCCGAGCCCAAGGAGTACCGCGGCTACGTGCCGCCGCGCTCGGTGGTCATTCCCGGTTCTATTCCCAAGCAGTTTCCGGCCGGCGAGTACCAGGTGCCGTGTGCGCTTATTATCGGCCAGCGCAAGCCCAGCACCGATTTGAAAACGAGTTTGAATGACGCATTGCGCGATTTTGGGGTAAGCGTGTAACAAGATTTGGTAAGCCCCAGCGGGGCGACTTGTCGCTAGTATCTGCACAATCCTTGCAAAGCAGAAGCCCCAGCGGGGCGACACTCACCTGACGAGTGCCGCCGCGCTGGGGCTTCTGCTTTTTTGGCCCTAAGACGTACTACCGATATTTTGCCCCGCCGGGGCTATCGGCCGCCGTTACACCCCAGCCTTCAGCTTCTCGCCAAACAGCGCCTTCACCTTGTCCACCTTGGGCCGAGCCACAAACTGGCAATAAGGCTCGTGGCCGTGCAGGTTAAAGTAGTTCTGGTGGTAATCCTCGGCGGGGTAGAAGGTGGGGGCGGCCACGATTTCCGTTACGACCGGGTTCGGGAAGGCGTGGTTGTCGTTGAGCTTCTTTTTATACTCCTCGGCAAGCTGCTTTTGCTCCTTGTTGTGGTAGTAGATGCCTGAGCGGTACTGGGTGCCGGTGTCGTTGCCCTGGCGGTTGAGGGTGGTGGGGTCGTGGGTTTTCCAGAAGATTTCGAGCAGCTCCTTGTAGCTGATAACGGCCGGGTCGAAGGTGATATCGATAACCTCATTGTGGCCCGTCAGCCCGCTGCACACTTCTTTGTAGGTTGGATTGGCGATTCGGCCGCCGGTGTAGCCGGAAACCACTTTTTCAACGCCTTTTAGGTTCTGAAATACGGCCTCGACGCACCAGAAGCAGCCGGCACCAAATGTTGCTTTTTGCATGGGTAGGAAATTGGATTCGTTGATTGTGATAACAACGCGGTAGACGTAGGGGAAGTTATTTCCTTACAACTTCCCAGCGTTTGGCGGCCGGCGTACGCCCGTGCCCGGCCTTTTCAAATATGCCGGAAGCCGTCTGCACGGGCGTGCAAGTGACTTCCGGCTGTTCCGAAGCCGCTTGCACGCCCGTGCAGACGGCTTTGGAGCAGCTGGAAGCACCTTGTACGCCCGTACAAGCCATTTCTGGTAAGGCCGGAAGCCATTCGCACGCCCGTGCATGGCACTTCCAGACACCCAAAAGCCGATTGCACGCCCGTGCAATCGGCTTTTGGGTGTCTGAGGCCAGGACCTATTTCTGGAACCGCTCGGCCACTACCAGCTCCTTCGAGCCGGCCGTGTACTGGTAGAAGCCTTCGCCCGATTTGGCACCCAGGCGACCGGCCATCACCATGTTCACCAGCAGCGGGCAGGGGGCATATTTGGGGTTGCCCAAGCCCTCGTGCAGCACCCGCAAAATGGCCAGGCACACATCCAGACCAATAAAATCGGCCAGTTGCAGCGGACCCATTGGGTGGGCCATGCCTAACTTCATCACCGTGTCAATTTCTTCTACGCCGGCTACACCTTCGAATAGGGTGATGATGGCCTCGTTAATCATCGGCATCAAAATGCGGTTGGCCACGAAACCGGGGTAGTCATTTACCTCCGTCGGGGTTTTGCCCAGCTGGCGCGACAGGTCCATTACCTGCGCCGTTACGGCATCGGACGTGGCGTAGCCGCGAATCACCTCCACCAGCTTCATCACCGGCACAGGATTCATAAAGTGCATGCCAATTACCTGCTGCGGGCGCTTGGTAACGGCCGCGATTTTGGTAATCGAAATCGACGACGTATTCGAGGCCAGGATGGCCTCGGCGGGCGCGTACTGGTCGAGGTCGCGGAATATTTGCAGCTTCAGGTCCACGTTTTCGGTGGCGGCTTCCACCACCAGGTTGGCGTTGGCCACACCTTTGGCAATCGACGTGAAGGTGCGCAGGCGGCCCAGGGTGGCGGCCTTATCGTCTTCGCTCAGCGCGGCTTTGGCTACCTGGCGGTCCAGGTTTTTGGTGATGGTGCCCAGGGCCCGGTCCAGCGCCGGCTGGTTGATGTCGATAAGCGCGACCGAAAAACCGTGCTGTGCAAATACGTGGGCAATGCCATTGCCCATGGTGCCAGAGCCAATAACGGCGACATTCATAACTAGCGGAAAAAGAGTGAGAAGAACAAAAAAAGCGGTTCAGTACCGCAAGGGGGCAAAGCTACGGCAGCATTGCTGACTCACGTTTTTGTTTGCTGCCGCGCAAATATTTTTTCATTTATTATATCTTTTTAAAAGACCCGGCGTACAATGCCCCACAAACTTTTCTTTTTCCTTTCACCTTCCTTCATCTCTCACATCATGGGCAACCTGCTGTACATCATCGCCGTCATCCTCATCATCATTTGGGCCCTGGGTTATTTTGGGGTTCTGGGCGCAGGCATTGCTGGCAACGGCCTGATTCACATCCTGCTGGTGATTGCCATTATTGCCGTCCTGCTTCGCGTTATCAGCGGCCGTCGGCCGGTATAGTGAGGCATCAAGCGTTAACTAAAAAACACAAAAAAGCCGCGTTGGAAACAACACGGTTCTTTTGTGTTTAAGCCGGTCAGCAACTATTTGCCGATGTTAAACAGAAAGCTAAAACGGATAACCAATCCAGGATATAGCGAATACAAGGTGTTGTCGAAATTGTAGAGGCCGACGATATCAACCGCCGCATTTTCGCCCACATACTGTCGGTAGCCGACACCGGCCAGCGGCGTGGTTACGGTGCGGTTTACTTTTGAAAAATAACCAGTATTGGAGTCCTGGCTAATCAATTGGGCGTTGGTAACCTCGTACTCGGCGTGTACAAAGAACTCCTTGTACACGATGTACTGGGCAAATGCTTTAAAGCCCACGCTGCTGGTGTTGATGCTCTTGCCGCCGTTGGCCGTGAGCACAAAGCGCGAATTATCGGGCAATGAGAAGCTGCTGTAGGCGTAGGAAATACCGGGCCCCAGCGCAAATTTCTCGGTGAGCCGGAAACCCAAAGCCGGGGCCGCGCTGATGTTGAACTGCGTGAGCTCGCCCGACGAGCTCAGGCCCAAGCCAAAGTTTGTATAGACGAACTTCTTTTTGTAGGGCTGGTCGCCTTCATCGCCATTCTGGGGCAGGTTCCGATTTGGGAAATTCAGGCCCGAGGGGCTATCGACCGTGGGCCGTGGCGCGGGGGCAGTGGTGGGTTCCGGGGCAGTAGCTGGTTGGGGAACCGGGGCCGGAGCTGGCTCAGCGGTGCGCGGCGCGGCGGGCGGCGGGCCGGGAGGGGCCGAGTTCAGCACGGGCTTGTCTTGCGCCTGAGCGTGGTAGGCGGGCAGGCAAGCTATGCCGGCCAACAGCAATAGCGGAAACAGATGACGCTTCATTTTGAAGAAATGAGGAGTGGAGAAGTAAGAACGAGGAACGGCTACCTAAAAGAACGGTAAATTCCCCATTCTTAATTCCTGATTAAGCACTGATTAGGCCATTTTATACATTTTCTGGCGCTGGGCTTTCAGCGTTTCGTCGGCCAGGTACTCTTCGTAATTCATGCGCCGGTCGATGATGCCATCGGGGGTTAGCTCGATAATGCGGTTGGCCACGGTATCGATGAATTGCAAGTCGTGCGAAGCAAACAGCAGCGAACCGGGGTAGTCCCGCAGGGCATTGTTCAGGGCCGTGATGCTTTCCAGGTCCAAATGGTTGGTTGGGTCGTCCAAAACCTGCACGTTGCCGCCTTGCAGCATCATTTTCGAAAGCATGCAGCGCACTTTCTCGCCGCCGCTCAGCACGTTGCTTTTCTTCTGCGATTCCTCGCCCGAAAACAGCATCCGGCCCAAAAAGCCGCGAATGAAGCTCTCGTCTTTCTCTTCGGAATACTGCCGCAGCCAGTCGACCAAGTTGAGGTCGCCGGAAGTGAAAAAGCTGTTATTTTCTTTTGGGAAGTAGCTTGGGGTGATGGTAGTGCCCCATTTTACGTCGCCAGTGGCGGGCGTGGTCTCGCCGAACAGGATATCGAAGAGGAGGGACGCGGCGCGGTCGTCGCGACCTACGATGGCCACCTTGTCCTTTTTATCAAGCGTGAAGCTGACGTTTTTGAATATCGTTTCGCCGTCTACTTTAGCGCTCAGGTTTTCCACGGTCAGCAGCTGGTTGCCGGGCTCGCGGTCCGATTTGAAGGCGATGTACGGGTAGCGGCGCGAGCTGGGCTTAATGTCCTCCAAGGTCAGCTTTTGCAGCAGCTTCTGGCGGCTGGTGGCCTGCTTCGACTTGGATGCGTTGGCTGAGAAACGGCGCACAAACTCTTCGAGCTCCTTGCGGCGGTCTTCGGTTTTCTTGTTGGCATCCTGGCGCTGGCGCAGCACCATCTGGCTGCTTTCGTACCAGAAAGTGTAGTTGCCGGGGTACATCGTGATTTTACCGAAGTCTAAGTCCGCCATGTAGTTGCACACGGCATCAAGGAAGTGGCGGTCGTGGCTCACCACAATCACGGTATTCTGAAACGAGTCGAGAAAGTTCTCCAGCCAGAGCACGCTCTCGGCATCGAGGTTGTTGGTCGGCTCGTCGAGCAGCAGCACGTCAGGGTTGCCAAACAGGGCCTGGGCGAGCAGAACCCGCACTTTTTCGCTGGCCCCGAGGTCGGCCATCAGGCTGTGGTGCTTGGCCTCCACAATGCCGAGGCCGGAGAGCAGCTCGGCCGCTTCGTACTCGGCGTTCCATCCTTCGAGGTCGGCAAACTCGCCTTCGAGCACGGCGGCCCGCTCGCCGTCGGCATCCGAAAAGTCGGCCTTGGCATAAAGGGCCTCCTTCTCAGTCATCACCGCATACAGGCGCTGGTGGCCCTGAATCACGGTTTGGAGCACCGGCTGCTCATCGTAGGCAAACTGGTTCTGCTTGAGCACGGCCAGGCGCTGCCCGGCGGGCATCTCTACCGAGCCGGTGTTGGGCTCCAACTCACCGGAAAGGATTTTGAGAAAGGTGGACTTACCCGCGCCGTTGGCCCCAATGAGGCCATAGCAGTTGCCGGGCAGAAATTTGGCGGTTACATCTTCAAATAGGATGCGCTTACCATAGCGCAGGCTCACATTGGTGGTCGAAATCATTCAACTAAACAGAAAGAGGTTGTATTAAAGGCGCTTGGCTTGCAAGCAGATGCAAAATTACGCAAAAACTGCCCCGGCCAGCGTATCTTGTTAAACCTTGCCGCCGGGCGATAAGTGCCGCCAGAAAGCCCCAGCCACAACTTCGCCCCCATGAAGGCAGTATACTAAATCATTGACAGTTGCACACTGCTTGCTTTTCATCCCAAAATTGTTCCAGTAATGGCTAGCTCCTTCGATTCTCTCAATCCTTCGGCCTCGGCCAGCCGCATGGCGGCAGCCCGCCGCACCGCCGAGGGCAATGGCATTCGTTATGGCATCTTCACGGCCATCCCGATGATTGTTTATACGATAGTGGCCGCCGTGGCCGGCTTCCTGGGCCGGATAGAGGCTGGTTCGCTCAACATCCTCATTACCATTGTCGGAGTGGTGTTGGCCATCCGTCATTTACGCTTGGTGAAAGGCAACCGTTTGGATTATTTACAAGGCTTTGGCACCGGCATTATTACGGGGTTGGTAGCCTCGGTGCTGTTGGGTGCCACGTTCTGGCTGCTGGGCGGAATCGACCAGGCGGCCGTGGCTCAGGTAAAGGCCCGCGACCTGTTCGGGGCCGACCTGGGCATCCTCATCAGCGGGTTGGGTATCATCCTGGTTGGCACCATGACGAGTGTTATCACCTCCCTCATTGCCATGCAATACTACCGGACCCCCGACGAAGCTCAGTCTGAAGAGGATGACGACGATTAATGGGCGTGTAACCAATCGCTGCCCCCCCCCAATCAG
The DNA here is from genome assembly GCA_043763525.1 of Hymenobacter sp. Taxonomy (GTDB): domain Bacteria; phylum Bacteroidota; class Bacteroidia; order Cytophagales; family Hymenobacteraceae; genus Hymenobacter. Next base: position 14,202 of record JAYULN010000402.1, on the reverse strand, counting down.
GGCTGGCTCCACATAAGGGCCAGCCCTGTTTGTTTTGGCTAACGCTCAACTCACTAGAAAATGAATGGCAGGATGTATAAAAAAAATTAGAGAAAACAGAAACCAAACAATAACTTAGTGACGTTGAAGGCAGAGTCTAATTATACATTACGCCTTAAAAGGCTGTCCTTTTTATGTTAAAGTTCATTTTTTTCATCATTACCGCGTGCTTTGGGCTAGCTACCCTGCCGGCCCAGGCCCAAATGGCTGACCGCCTCTCGGAGCACCCCAAAACGAACAATGTGCCGAGTGCAGAGGTGGTAGCCATAACTCGCGACATGAGCAACCGCTTGCACCTCAACGAAGGCCAGTTCCTCAAGCTGCTGTCCCTCAACCGCACCAAACTCGCCGGGTTGAACGCCATCAACCGCGAATACCAGAACGACGAGGCCGCCCGGGCTGCCAGGGCCGCCGAACTCGAATCGCAGTACGAGCAGGAGTGCGGTCGCATTCTCACGCCCTCGCAGCTAAGCCAGCTGCAGCAGCAAAACGGCCAGCCGGCCACGGCTCCCGCCAGCACTGGCAATGGCGTAGGGTAAGCCAGGGTATATCTTTTCTGAAAAGAGGCCCGCCAGGTACCTGGTGGGCCTCTTTTATTGGGCCTGAGGAGTAGAGAGCGGGTCGGTGAGGACTTCGGTAACGGTGCCCAGCGGACCGAAGCGCAAGCTAAGGCAGGCGGCCCCGGAGCGGGCGTGGTGGCCCTGGCACTGGGTGCCGGGCTCGAGGTAGTAGTAATACACCTTTTCGGTGCCGGCCCGGAGCTCCTCCTCATCGGGCTGGCCGAGCAGGGCGGTTACGTCATCGGCCCGAGTTTCGTATAGTTTTTCTTTGTTTAATACCAAAATAGGCACGGCCTTACGGCGCAGGTTACGGCAGGCGTAGGGGTCGGCGCGCCAGGAATTGGCATCGAAGCCAGGGAGCCCAGGCAGGGCATGGCCGCAGCCCAACAGCAATCCGCAAAGGCCAATTGCTGCTGATAGGGTTATTTTTGGGCTAAGTAAAGGCGAAGAAAAATCAAAAAAATGGCGAAGGCGCATCATAAAAAGCAAGAATATTCGTTGTGTATTTACAAAAATTCGGACGAAACTAAGCACTATTCTTGGTCCGCTGTTGTCTAGTGCTCATCTTTGAATTATTGTAAAACTATAGTTCCAGTTTGATGATGCGTGGATTAATTGTTTTTATTGGCTTATCCGTGGGGCTGCTGGTGCCGGTGGCGCAGGTGCTGGCCCACAACGGGCCCCCGGCGGCGGTGGCCGCCATGCCCGCCGCCGCCCGCCGGGTCTATTATCAAACAGTGTTTGAGCGGGAGGCAGTACAGCTGTACGCCAAGCTGGGCTTGGCCGTCGAAGGCCTGCCGCTGGCCGTGTTTCGGGAGGGGCTGGTGGGCTACTACAACCTGCGCCCCACGGATAGCCCGTCCGTGCTCACGCTGCTCGATTTCAGCCAGCCCAGCCAGCAGAAGCGGCTGTGGGTGATTGACGTGGAGCGGGCCAAAGTGTTGTTTCATACGCTGGTGGCCCATGGCAAAGCCAGTGGGGCCGATGTGCCGATGGCATTTTCTAACAAAGGTGGCTCAGAGATGAGTAGCCTGGGCTTTTACCGCACCGCGCCCACCACCTACACCGGCAAGCACGGCCTGTCGCTGAAGCTGGTAGGGCTCGACCCCGGCTTCAATACCAACGCCGCAAGCCGGGCCGTGGTGGTGCATGGGGCCGAGTACGTGTGCGAAGATTTTGTGCGCGCCCACGGCCGCCTGGGCCGCAGCCAGGGCTGCCCGGCCCTGCCCGTGGCCGAAACCACGGCCATCGTGAAGGCCATAAAAGGGGGCAGCATTATGTACCTGCACGGCCCGGTAGGGGCGGGCTACCGCTCGCAGTGGCTGAACGTGGCCGCCGCCGGTGCGGCCCTGCTGGCTACGCGCTAGCCCCCGGCGCTAAAACAAACAAAACAAAATAACCCGAACGGGAAGTGTGCGTTAAAAGCGCATCGGGCATTGTCCGGTGCGCTTTTTTCATTTCCCACCCTTTTCTTTCATGCTTCATGCGTCTCAATCTCCGCTTCATCATTGCCATTATCGTGGCGGCGGTTTCTCTCTTCGGCTACTATTTCAACACCTCGAAGAATGAGGTAACTGGCGAAACCCAGCACGTGAACATGAGCGCTGACCAGGAAATAGCCCTGGGCCTGCAGGCCGCGCCCGAAATGGCGGCACAGTACGGCGGTGAAAGCCCCGATGCCCGCGCCACCGCTGCCGTGCAGCAGGTGGGCCAAAAAATAATTGCCAGCACCAAGGCCGGCCAAACGCCCTACCGGTTCCAGTTTCACCTGTTGGCCGACGACCAGACTATCAATGCCTTCGCGCTGCCCGGTGGCCAGGTGTTCATCACCCAGGGCCTGCTGAAAAACCTGACTTCGGAAGCCCAGTTGGCCGGGGTACTAGCCCACGAAATTGGTCACGTGGTGGCTCGGCACTCGGCCGAGCAGGTGGCTAAGTCCAACCTGACGCAGGGCCTGGCTGGGGCGGCCAGCATAGCCTCATACGACCCGAACAGCCCCGGCAGCTCGATGGCCAAAGCAGCTATTGCCGCCGCCATTGCCAAGGTAATCAGCCTGCGTTTCAGCCGCAACGACGAGCTGGAAGCCGACAAGCTGGCCGTGGATTTTACGCCCAAAGCCGGCTACGACCCCCGCGCCATGATTCAGGTGATGCAGATGCTGAAGAGCCAGGAGGGCCGCAGCTCCACGCCCGAGTTTATGAGTACCCACCCCGACCCCGGCAACCGCATTGGCGAGCTGGAAAAGGATATCGCCGCCGAATACCCGCAGGGCGTGCCCGCCGGCCTCAAACCCTGACCACGGATGGGCGCGGATTTTAGCGGATTTCACGGATTTTGTAGGCGATTTCCGTTTGCCGTACCAACAAAAAAGGCTTGCCATTTGGCAAGCCTTCTCTCCATTCATGGCTGGTCGACAATCGCCTACAAAATCCGTGAAATCCGCTAAAATCCGCGCCCATCCGTGGTCAGAAGTTTGGGGGCGTTAGGTTTTTAAAATGGCCATTGAGGCGCACCCGTTCCTTGAGGCGCTCGGTTTCGAGCACCACGGGGAGGATGTTGTCGAGGTGGTCGCGCACCATTTCCTGGCGCTCCTGCTCGCTGGTGGTGGCCAGGAGCTGGTATTCCTGCTCGGTGCTGAAGCCGATGTGGTGGGCCACGTCGAAGATGCAGTAGTCGGGGGCGAGCTCGAGCAGGAGCTTGCGCAGGCCCAGGGCTTCGTAAAGCTGGCGCACTTGCTTGGTGATGATTTCGCGCAGTACGGGGTCGGCCACGGTGTCCTGCACCACGTTCTCGACGAGGCCGCCGGCGTAGAGTTTGCCGGGAGCCTGACGGTAGAATTTATTGATGCGAAAAACACCCACGGCCTTGCTGCGAATGTCGAGCTCGCCGCTCGAATACGTCTGCTCCACGCCTAGCAGGCGCATTTCGGTGCCCAACTCGCTGAGGGAATTGTCGAGGTAGGGCGGGATGCCGAAGGTGATATTTTGTTCGAGGCACTCGCGCACCAGCTGGCGGTAGCGGGGTTCGAAGATGTGCAGATTCAGCTTTTCGCCCGGAAATACTACCAGGTTGAGCGGAAACAAGGGCAGCAGGCGCGACATAGGCAGCGAAACTGAAAATGGATGGTAACCACAGACGCAACAAGCGGAAGCTATGGTTGGGTTTTGCGCTGCCGGTTAGGGCACGTACCGGGCAGCTAGCTGGCGAAAGGTAGGCGTGAAAGGCGAAACCCCAACTGCCACGCTACTTTTGCCCCAATGTCTTCCGCTACGCTTGTTCCCGACGTTTCCATACTACTCAAAAAAGGCTTTCGGCTGCTGTTGCAGGTGGGGGCGGCGCTGTTTTTGGCCTCGGTGGCGTGGGTGCTGATATACCGCTGGGTGGCCCCGCCCGCCACCTGGCTGATGCTGGACCGCCGCGCCCACGCGCCCGTGGGCCTGGGCTACTACGGCATTCAGGAAGCGCCCCGGCACATTCGCTACCAGTTTCGCACCCTGAGCGAGGTGGCCCCCAGCGTGCCCCTGGCCCTTGTGGCCGCCGAAGACCAGCGCTTTTTGCTCCACCACGGCTTCGATTTCGATGCCCTGACCAAGGCCGTCAAACGCAACTGGAACGGCGATGGCACGCACATCGTGGGTGGCAGCACCATTTCGCAGCAGGTGGCCAAAAACGTGTTTTTGTGGCAGGGCCGCAGCTACGTGCGCAAGGCGGCCGAAGCCTACTTCACGGTGCTGATTGAGACGCTGTGGAGCAAGCGGCGCATCATGGAAATGTATTTGAGCGTGGCCGAAATGGGCGACTGCACCTTTGGCGTGGAGGCGGCCAGCCAGCGCTACTTCGGCAAATCGGCCAGCCAGGTAAACCCCGCCGAGGCTGCGCTGCTGGCTGGCGTGCTGCCCAATCCGCTGCGGTTCCGGGCTTCCAACCCCGGCCCGGCGGCGCGGGCCAAGCAGCTGCGGGTGCTGCGCAACATGCGCCGGCTGGGCGGCACGGCTTACGTGGCCGAAATGCTGGAGAAATAGCGTTTTCTTCGTTCTCCGGAACTCCTCAATTGTGCTTAAAGTCAGCTGTCAGATGAGAAAATTGCTACCGATACTTGGGTTGGCCGTGGGCTTGGGCACCGCCGGCTGCGGCGCGGCGAAGGTTGCCGCCACGGCCGACCCCGCGCCCGCGCGGCAGGCCATCGTGCAGGTGCTCACCACCCAAACGGCGGCCTGGAACCGGGGCGATATTCCCGGCTTCATGCAAGGCTACTGGAAGTCCGATTCGCTGGTGTTTATCGGGCGGAAGGGGCCGACGTACGGCTGGCAGCCCACGCTGGAGAATTATCAGAAAAACTACCCCAATCCTGCCGCCATGGGCCAGCTCGATTTCAGCGGCTTGCGCGTGAGCCTGGTTGCGCCCGGCGCGGCACAAGTAGTGGGCCACTGGCACCTGGCGCGGCCCGCAGCCGGCGATTTACAGGGGTGTTTCTTGTTGGTGATGCGCGAAGTTGAGGGGAAATGGGTGGTGGTGGCCGACCACACGAATAGCCAGTAAGTGAATTTTAGGCCCATGTCAACGTCATGCTGAGCTTGCCGAAGCATCTCTGCCGCGCAACTAATCAATTCTAGTATTGCAGTAGAGATGCTTCGGCAAGCTCAGCATGACGTTCTTTTTGCTCACTGCTCATTGACAATTAACCCCAGGGTGGCGGCGTGGCTGGCGGCCGTAGCATAGTCGGGCACGAGGAGCATGGGCACATTTTCGGCCTGTAACTCGTCGGCTACGGGGCCGACGAGGAGGGCACGGGCGGGCACCTGCACGTCGCGGATGTAGATGGCGCGGATGCGGTTGGGGTGTCGGCGCACGACTTCGCGGTAGATGCGGGCATCTTCCTGGCCGCTGTCGCCGAGCAGTACGAAGGGCAATTGGGGGTAGGTGGTGAGCAGGTCGTCGATTTCGTGCAGCTTGTGGGCGAAGTGGATGGCGGCCGAACCGGTAACGCCGGGCGGGGGGGGGGGGGTGGGGCGGGCAATACTCAAATCGCGCAGTAGCAGCGGGCCGGGTGGCATCTGGTGGATGCCCAGGAACTCATCGAGCACGTCGTAGAGGTTCCAGGGACTGCTGCTGACGTAAAAAAATGGGTTGTCGGGGCGGCCGGTGCGGCCGCGTTGCAGGTGGCGATAGAAATCGGCCACGCCCACGAAAGGCAGCCGCGAATGGGCGTTGCTGAGCAGGGTGCGGGCCAGCATTTTGAGCACGTTGGTGGCGCTGGTTTCAAACACCGTGTCGTCGAGGTCAGAGATGATGCCGAATTCGGCTTCGGGCGGGGGCACCAGCACTTTGGCGGCGGCCTGCACCACTGGCAGCGGCAGCCGAAAGGGCAGTGGCAACTGCGTCACTCGCACCGGCACGGGGTACCAGAGGTAGGCCACCGGCTCGGGCAGGGCCTGGGGCTCGATGATGAGGGTGAAGTAGCCTTCGTCGTTGGTGGTGACGAGGTGCTGGCTGCCGTCGGGCAGCTCGGCCACGAGGTCGGCCCCGCCAATTTCGCGGCTGTTGAAGCGGCGTACCATGCTGCGGAAGTTGCGCCAGCGCGAGTCGGCGGCGGTTTGGGGGGGCAGGCCGGGGTCGGCTAGCAGGCGGCCTTTAATGTAGAATTTAGCGGCCGTGCCGTAGCTGCGGTAGGCATCGAGCTGGAGGGGGCGCAGCCCGCCCGCCCGCGCCGAGCGGCGGGAGAGGAGGTGGTCGGACCATTCGGTGAGGGTGGAAAGGGCATCAAGCAGCTTCATGGGGCAAACCTACGCCGGACGGGCGGTGAGTGGGCCCAATGAGGCTGGTATGAACCGACTAACAGCAGTTGCGGTGGCGGATTTTGAAACTGAGACTTTATCTTTACCCTTCGATTTACGCTTTATGCATCAGGAATTTACCGAACTGTTACAATTGTTGGGTTTTGTGCGGCAAACGCCGGGGAATGAGCAGAAGGGATTACGTTAGTTTGCGGAAGTGCCGTTACTGCTGGCGCAGCAGTTATTCCCATTTACTGGGTGCGATACCAGCGGTTTGCTATTCTCAGTTGATAGCTATGGGTTGCGGCATGCACTGACTGGCCATAGCCAAGAGCTAGGTAGTCGCGACCATTATTCACTTTTGGATGCGGATATCTTGGCTTTGCCGTCGTGGTTGGCCGCGCCACCGATAGTGAAGGCCAGTAACCCACCCAAAAATGTCTTTCAGCCGCGTAGGGTGCGGTTTGAACGACCAGAATTATTTGACTCGCTGAAAACCGTGGTTGTGTTGGAAGTGCGAACGGGACGCAAGCAATTGGTGCTGGTGACGATGTATAAAACAAAAAACGGCTGATTGCACGAAGCAACCAGCCGTTTGAGGCGAGTGGCGAGCGATGCACCGCACCGAAATGCGTCCTCCTCTTCAGCGTCCGAGACGTTCCACTCCTTTTCCAAGGGTACAACCTTTGCATAGAAAAAGTTGCTCTGTCGTCTTTACCGAATTGTCCGGTTTACGTAAGAAGAGCAACCAACTTTTTCTTAATGCCAGCTACCACCACTGCCCGACCCAAAACCCGTAAAAAGCCCTAATCCCGCAGGAAGAGGCGCATATTGTGTACAAAGACCCGGCCCGGCAAGCCCAAATGGCGGGCTTGCGCTATGCCACCGACCAAGGCCCCTGACTGGCACGCAAGCCTACGCGGGCCGGTAATTTCACCTACCACGATGCGCAGGGCCGTAAAATTACCGATGCTAAGTAGGTAGCCAGTATTAAGTAGTCAGTAGTTGGATATCAAAGTGCTGTCAATTAAGATTTAACATTGGGTCTGACTACCGAATACTTGTGTTCGACTACTTAAAACCCTGGAACGCATCAACAGCTTCGTGATTCCGCCGGCCTGGACGGAAGTCTGGATATCGCCCTCGGCCACCACGCATTTGCAAGTAACCGGCCACGATAACCTGGGCCGCAAGCAATACCGCTACCACCCGGCCTGGGACGAAATGCGCAGCCTGACCAAGTTTTCGCGCCTGCGTACCTTCGGCGAGAAGCTGCTGCCCCTGCGCCAGCAGCTGCACAAAGACCTGCGCCGCACGGCGCTGGACCGCAAAAAAGTGGGGGCCCTGGTGCTGCTGCTCATGGACCAGTCCTTCATTCGGGTGGGCAACAAGGAGTACGCCAAAAAGAATAAGAGCTACGGCCTCACCACCTTGCAAGACCAGCACGTAGCCGTGAGCGGAGCTGAAGTAAACTTCAGCTTTATCGGTAAAAAAGGCGTGCCGCACGACGTTACCCTGCGCGATGCCCGCCTGGTCCGGCTGGTACGCAAGTGCAAGGAAATTCCCGGCCAGCACCTGTTTCAGTACTATTCGGCCGATGGGCAGCGGCACGCGCTGGAGTCGGGCGACGTGAACGAGTACCTGCACCGCCACACCGGCCTAGCCCTTTCAGCCAAGGATTTTCGAACTTGGGGCGGAACCGTGAAAATGGTGGAATGCCTGGAAACGGTGCTGCGCGAGGAGCCGGATTTAGCCCCTGAAAAAGTGGTGAAAAAGGCCGTGAAGGAAGTGGCCACCGGCTTGGGCAATACGCCTGTGGTGTGCTCGAAATACTACATTCACCCGCAGGTGGTGGAGCTTTTTCATTCGGGCCAGCTAATTGAGTTTTTGCGTAGGCACAATGCCGAAGCGGCGGCCGATGACCTGCTGTCGCCGGTGGAGCGGCTGGTGCTGAAGATGTTGGAAAACGCCTGATTTTGCTGACTCAGGTTGAGTAGAATAGAACGACAGCCCCAAGCGGGGCGGCATTTGTTGAACGAGTACCGTCCCGCTGGGGCTTTAAGAACGGATTCCAAACAGTTCTACTACCGACATGCCGCCCCGCTGGGGCTGTCGTTCTGTCTTCGATGACCTGAGTTGATTAGCCGTCGAGTAGGCGGTCGTAGGCGCGGTGCCGCTTCTTGGGCAGGTGCGGGTGGAGCGGGTTGGGGGCACTCACCCCCGTGGCCTCATCATAGAGCTTGAGGCGGCGGGCAGAGCCTTGCAAACGCAGCTGGTCGTGGCCCGTGCCGCCGTAGAGGAGCAGGGGAATGGGTTTGCCGGCGGCGGTTGAGGTTACCTCGAATACGTCGTCGCCACCGAGGCCGTCGAGCGATAATTCATGGGTTTCGGTGGTGAAATAGGTGCGCTGGAATCGCAGGGAATCGCCGGTTGCTCCCTGGCTTTGGCGGGTCGAAAACACGCGCACCGTGGTAGAATCGGCATAGCGCTGCACCACAAACCGCTCGGGCTGGGCGGTGCCGCCCAGCAGGGGCTCGCGGGCCAGGGTGAGGTAGTAGGCCTCGGCGGCCTGGGGCAGGGTTTGGCGACGGGTCTTGAGGGCATTGCCGAGGCGCTGGCCTTCGAGCGCAAATACGGCGGGCGGCAGGCGGTGCATGGCCCGGTCGATGAGGGTGTCGGGCAGGCGGGCTTGCAGGTCGGCGGCCAGGCGCTGGAAGTCGGCGCGGGTCATTTTGGAGAGGCCGCGCTGGTCGATAAACTGGGCCTGGAACACCAGACCGGGCATGTAGCCGTACTCGGACTTGAAGGTTTGGAACTGGGGCGCGATGAAATGCCGGGCGGCCAGCCACGGAATCAGCCCGTCATCAAAGCGAAAATACACCTGGTCGCGGTCCTTCGGAATGGGCTGGTAGCGCACCCGGCCGCCGGTTTCGGCGTACGCCGCCCACTGCCACTGCCCCTCGTGCCGGTCCCAGTCGCCGAGCCACACATCGAGCAGCCGCGCCCGCAAAAAAGCCGGCTGGTCGATGGCGGCCACGGGGTGCTCGTACACGTCTTTCAGCATGGTTTCGCCGCCCACAAACTCGCGGGCTCCGGCCAGGTCGGGCGTGCGCGAGGCCAGGGCGTTATACTTCTCCTCAAGCAACGCCACTTTGCCCTGAAACCGCTCCGATATGGCATTGAGGCCGGTTTCATCGGCCCGCACATACACCAGGCGGGGGCGGGTGTGGGGCACGCCGGCCGCCTCGGCCAGCGGGGGCACCGTGAGGGCACCGTACGGAATGGCCGCCGAAGTGGCATCGCGCACCATGTTCAGCACAAAGGTGTGGCGCAGTACTTTGGGCAGGGTTTTGCTGGGCTCTTTGTCGAGGGCCCGCAGGGCGTACTCGCGCCCATCGGCCCCGTCCAGGGTCATGCTGATGCTTTGGTAGCCGCCGCCGGGCTTGCCGGGTTTCAGGCCGCCGGGCACGGCGGTGGCCAGGTGCAGCACCGGCACGGTGGCAGGCGCGGCCCACACGCGGCGGTAGTGCCGGCCCAAAAACAGGCAGTAGAACCCCGAGTGGCGGTTGTAGTGGCGGCCCGCCGTAGTCAGCACCGAATCGGCGGTGGTTGGGAGGGCAGCGGTGCTACCGGGGCCGATGCGGGCATCGGCCTGAAAATAATGGCGACGGGCGCAGCCGCCGACGGCAAGCCCCAGCAGCACCAGCAAGGGCAGGCGGGCGGGGGGCAATCGAAATAAACGTTGGGGCATCCGGAAAATAACGGGGGGCACGAATGTGCCTTTAACGCAACTTAGTGGTAAAGGTGGCCCCTGGAAGTTCGCCGGTACAACCGTGGCCGGCCCATTTGCGCTATACCGCCTGATTCCTCCGCGGCTTTGTGCCTCGATGGGGGATTTTTCATACTCAGCAATTCGCCTTTTATGCCCTTCTTTCCTGCTTTTACCACCGCTTTTGTTCGTGGTTTTGGGTGTGCGGGAGCCCTGCTGCTGGCAAGCTGCTCGGAGCAGCCGGCCGTGGGCTGCGTGGGTCGGGCCTGGGCGGGCGACTCGGCCACGGTGCGGGTGGCGGCCGGCCCGCACTATGCCCGTGGGGCCGTGTGGCGGTTTTTCTGGGGCACGCACTACCGCAACCTCTGGACCACTCCAGTTACCGTGCCGGTGCTGCGCCTGGCCACGGCCGTGCCCGGCGGCCTCACGCCCATGCAGGCCGGTGGCAGCTACCAGAGCCACACCCTGCGGCTGCGCGCCGCCAATGGCCGCCAGTACGTGCTGCGCTCGGTTGATAAGGACGCCAGCGCCGCCCTGCCCGCCGGCTGGAAGCGCCAGCTGTTGGGTGGGCTGATGAAAGACCAGACCAGTGTGGGGCAGCCCTACGGGGCCTACATCGCCGCCGCCCTGGCCCAGGCGGCGGGGGTGTACCACACCAACCCGCGCCTCGTGTACCTGCCCGACGACCCGGCCCTGGGGCAGTTCCGGACCGAGTACGCCAACGCCCTTTACCTGCTCGAAGAACGGCCCGATGGCGACCAGCGCGGCGTGGCCAGCTTCGGCCATTCGCCCGCCGTTACCAACACGGCCGACATGCTGGCCACCTTGCGCCAGCGCCCCAGCGCCCAGGTAGAAGCCCGCGCCTACCTGCGCGCCCGGCTCCTCGATATCTGGCTCGGCGATTGGAGCCGGCGCGAAGACCAGTGGCGCTGGGCCAGCTTTCCTCAGCCCGGTCGGGTGCGCTATCGGCCCATTCCCCGCGACCGCGACCAGGCTTTTTTTCTGTTTGATGACGGCGTGTGCACCCGCGTCATTTCCTGGTTTCTGCCCAAAATCCACAGCTTTCACGCCCGTATCCGGCCGGGGGCCGTGAATGGCCTCACCAGCACCGCCCGCGCCCTCGACCGTACGCTGCTGGCCGCGCTCGGGGCCGATGATTTTCGGCAGGAGGCCGACTCGTTGCAACTGCGGCTGGGCGATGCCATTATTGCCCAGGCGCTCGGGGCTGGGCCGGCCGAAACCCAGGCGGCCATTGGCGCGGAGCTGGGGCCGAAGCTGCGCGCCCGCCGGGCCCAGCTGCCCGCCGTGGCCCGGCGGTTTTATGAGCTTCTGGCCCAGGAAGCCTGGGTGGTGGGTACCGATAAGGCCGAGCGGTTCATCATCAGTGGGGACGGCCCCGGCCGGTTGCGGGTGCAGCAGTTGGCCCGCCGCCCCAACCAGCCCGATAGCCTCGTAGCCGAACGCATTTACGACCGGCGCGAAACGCCCCGTCTCGACCTCTACGGCCTGGGCGGCGACGATATTTTTGAGCTGCGCGGCCCGCTGCCCGCCGGCCCGGCGGTGCGCATCTACGACGGCCGGGGCCACGACCAGGTGCTGGCGGCCCCCGGCGTGGCCCCCGCCGAAATTACCTGGTACACCAGTTCCGACGGCGACGCCCGGCCCCGTCCGCCCGGCGTCTTCATCGAAGCCGACCCTCATCCCGAGCTTACGGCCGATGCCATCGCCTGGCTGAAACGCTACAATTTGGCCGATTGACGGGCTAGCCGAACAGCCCCGCCAGCGGGTCGCTGCCATCGAGCGTGCCCGCGCTGCCCAGCACGGCAAAGCGCGCAAATAACTCTTCGGCATACCATTTTTCGCGGTGCGTGAGCTGGATTACTTCGCGGTGGCGGGCATCGCGGTAAGCAAACTGCTGCATGGTCTGGGCCGATTCCCACACGCTGAACGTGGCCTGACGCACCACCGGCAGCTCGCCCAGGCCAATGGCGGCCCGCACGCCCACGGCCTGGGCCAGGGCTGCGCTGGTGGGCTCCACAAATTGCCAGAACCGGGGCGTTTTCCGCCAGCGAATGCTGGCGCGGGTGAGTACGGCCACGGGAGCCGCCGAGTTCGGGAGCTGGTCGGGTACGTAGTCAAACGGCGTTTTACCATCCCAGAGGCCCTGCGACTTTAGCGGGGCCAGCTGCACGGTCCAGGTTTCGGCGCTGCGGCGCTGGTAGCCGGCCCACAGCGGATGCTGCCCGAAAAATGCCGCCGCCGCCGCCGCATCTTCCCACACGGTCATCAGGCCGTAGCGGTCGAGGTTGGGCCATAGGCCGAAGCCGTTGGCGGCGCCGCTGCCCAGCAGCTTAAAAAACCGGAGGCCCGGTACCCGGCGCAGTTCCGGCGGGGAAGTGCCCATCTGGGCCAGGCCCCAACGGCGCTGGCCGGGCCGGAGGGTGAAAACGGTGAGAGTGGTATGGGGCATGCAAGAGAGGAGGCCGGCCGCATTTCGACGGACCAGCAGGTTTCAAGCAACAAAAAAAGGCCGGAATTGCTTCCGGCCTCTTCCAGGCAATGGCGTTTGGCCGGGTTAGGGCTTCACAATGGCGTGCTCGTCGGGGCCGGGCTTATAGGTTTCGCCGGTGATTACGGCCTTGGCGTAAGTGTAAGCGCGTAGCAGGGTCGAGTTGGGCGAATCCCAGAACTCGCCGGTGTCGATGGTTACTTTGAGCAGGGCAATATTGGGGTCGTCCTGGCCCTTGGGGAACCAGCCGCGCAGGCTCTCGCTCCACAACTCCTTGATTTTAGCGCGGTCGGTTACCACGTTGGCGGTGCCGGTGATGGCCACGTACAGGTTGTCTTCGGGCTTGGCGTAGCCCAGGTTGATGTGCTGGTCTTGCTTGACCTCATCGATTTTCTTGGAGTCCTGCCCGGTGAAAAACCACAGCGTGCCGTCGGCTTCGGGCTCGTGCGTGAACATGGGACGCGAGTGGAGCGACCCATCGGGTTCGGCAGTGGTCATCATCGCAATGCGGATGTCCTTGATTTTATCCACCAGTTTGGAAATATCGTGGCTAACGGCAATTTGTTCGGCCATGGGAAAGAGAAGTTGCTGAGGGTGAAAGTTCGGGTTTGGTTTACGGCCGGCTGCCCCGAAGGTTGGGCCATTGGCGGACCTAAAATTTGGGCCATACCTTGCGCCGGTGAATTTCCTGGCCCATTTATTCCTCTCCGGCTCCCCGGCCTCAGCCACTTATGCCGATGTGCTGCTGGGTAATTTCATTGCCGACTCGGTGCCCGGCCGGCAGCTCGAAAACTACTCGTCGGGCGTGCAAACCGGCATTCGCCTGCACCGCGCCATCGATGCCTACACCGACCAGCACCCCGTGGTGCGCCGTAGCACCCAGCGCCTGCGGGCCGCCGGCTACGGCAAGTACGCCGGCGTAATTTCCGATATGTTTCTCGACCATTTTCTGGCCCGCAACTTCTCCGAATTCTCCCCCGAAACCCTGGCCGTTTTCACCCAGCGCGTCTACGCCCTGCTCACGGCCCGGCAGGCCGAGATGCCGCCCCGCGTGCAGCACTTTCTGCCGCACCTCACGCAGCACAACTGGCTGCTGCACTACGCCGCGCCCAAAGGCATTGCCCGCGCCCTCGGGGGCCTGAGCCGCCGGGCCAGCGCCGGCTCGGGCATGGAAACCGCCGTGGATGAGCTGCAAGCCAACTACGCGGCGTATGAGGCCGATTTCCGGGAGTTTTTTCCGGAATTGCAGCAGTTTGTAGCCGAGTTTTTAGGCATTCAATAGGCAAAAAAGAACGTCATGCTCATCTGGCGTCCGCTTGTCGAAGCATCTCTATTGCCGGAGTAAATGGATTACTTCTCCGGTAGAGATGCTTCGCTTCGCTCAGCATGACGTTCTTTTTTTTCCAGCTTCCGCCCCAGCCTTTAGTGCTGGTGGCCGCCTTCGCCGTGGGCGTGGCCGTGGGCCAGCTCGTCGGCGGTGGCCTCGCGCACGTCCTGCACCTGGCCGGTAAAGTGCATCACCATGCCCGCCAGGGGGTGGTTGAAGTCCAT